>JAVECW010000029.1 GCA_030841285.1 Microbacteriaceae bacterium | reverse complement strand
CGTTGACGATCACGCCACCGACCTCGAGTCGTTCGGCGGCCGCCATGGCGACATCCGTGCTCTGCGTGAAGATCCCGGCCTGCAGGCCGTACTCGGTGCTGTTCGCGATCTCGATGGCCTCGGCGAGAGTGTCGTACGGCATCAGCGCGGCGACCGGGGCGAACGCCTCGTTGCACGCGAGATTGCCCTGCATCGATGGTCGCGCGACGATGGTCGGCGTCACCGTCTGGCCCGTTCGCACTCCCCCGGTGAGCACCGTCGCACCCTCGGCTTTCGCCTCGAGGATCCACGACTCGGCGCGCTCTGCCGCCTCCAGCGAGATCATCGGGCCTACGTCTGTCGCCTCGTCGGACGGGTCGCCGACCGTGAGCGCCTCAACCTGTTCGGTCAGCAGCGCAGCGAAGTCGTCGAACACGGCCCGGTGCACGAGGATCCGCTGGGCACTGATGCAGACCTGGCCGGAGTAGACCGACAGCGACTTCGCCAGCTTGGTCGCGGCAAGCCGAAGATTCGCGTCGGAGTGCACGATGTTGGCCGAGTTGTTGCCCAGCTCGAGCAGCGTCTTGCGGAGCCCGACGGTGCGACGGATGTGGGTCCCGACCGCCGTGCTGCCGGTGAAGCTGTATGCCGCGAAGCGCTGGTCCTCCAGCAGCTGCTGCCCGACCGTCTCACCGCGACCCTGCACCACGGTCACGAATCCCGCGGGGAGCCCCGCATCGAGCATCGTCTGGATGAGCATGATTCCGGAAAGCGGCGTTACCTCGGCGGGCTTGAGCACGACGGTGCAGCCGGCGGCGATCGCCGTGGGAACCTTGTGCGAGAGCTGGTTGACCGGGCCGTTGAACGGCGTGATCGCGCAGACGACGCCGGCTGGACGCCGGATCGTGAAGGCCCGGCGATTCTCCGAACCAGGGGTCGACTCGATCGGGACGTACTCTCCGCCGATCCGCTTGGCTTCTTCGGCGCACAGCTCGAACGCGAGGACGGCTCGAGCGACCTCAGCGCGGGCATCCCGGATCGGCTTACCTGCCTCGGCGACGATCGACCACGAGAACTCCTCTGCCCGCTCGGCGAGGAGCTCGGCAGAGCGACGCAGGATCCGCGACCGCTCGTATGGCGTGAGGGTCTGGGTGCGGAAGGTCTCGTACGCCGCGGCGACGGCGGCATCGACCTCCGCCGGCGTCGATTCGCGCAACGTGGCCAGGAGTTCACCTCCGTATGGCGCGCGCACCTCGAAGGTCTCGGTGCCCTCGCCGGTGGAGAATTCGGACCCAATCAGTAGACTTGGGATCAGCTTCGATTCCTGCATGTCGCTTTGCATGCAAGTCACTATACATATCTGTATGGCGGATATAGGGTCTGTTAACAATCAATTTACTTCGGGGTCAGGTCGATGAGGGGGCGCACCATGGCAGAACTCAGGCTCGACAGCGCGAATTCGCTGCTCCAAAGCTCGCCCCTCCCCAGCAACATGGCGACCGAGGTCTACGACGAGTTGCGTCGCGCGATCGTCGAAGGCGTCATCCGGCCGAACGAACGCCTGATCGAGAGCGAACTCGCCCTGCGCCTGAACGTCAGCCGCACGCCGATCCGCGAGAGCATGCTGCGTCTTGCCGGGGACGGGCTCATCGTCGGTCGCCGCCGGGGCTGGGTCGTACGCGAGCACTCACCGCAGGAGATCCGCGAGGTCTTCGAGATCCGTGCAGCACTCGAAGGATACGCCGCGCGCCTTGCGGCCGAGCGCGCAACCGACGATGAGCTCGCGCGCCTGCAGTCGATCCATCGCGCCACGATCGATTCACTCGAGAGTGCCGACCGGTCCCAGCTCCTGGCCAGCAACGAGGAATTCCACGAGTTCGTGATCTCCACCGCGGGCAACGGGTTGCTCGCCGAGCAGATCCATCGCAACAGCCAGCATTACTTCATCCACCGCATCGCCGGATTCCTGTCGGACGACGAGGTGCGCGCGTCCATCTCTGGACACGAGGAACTCGTTACTGCCCTCGTTTCACGCGAGGCCGACCGGGCAGAGCGGGTCGCCAGGGATCGCGTGATCGAGAGCCTGCAGAAGACGCTGGCCAAGCTGGGCTGACCCCGTGTCGGTTGAGTAGCGCGCCAGCGCGTATCGAAACCCGGTGTTACTCAACCAACACTCCGGTTTCGATACGCTCGCTGCGCTCGCTACTCAACCAGCGGAAGTGCGCGCCTTGAAGTCCGTGGAGATGTCGTTGAACGTCTTCCAGGTAACGCCCTCGTGACCATTGATGTACTCGATCAGCCGCTCCAGCATGAGCAGCACCTGAGGCCGGCCGCTCACATCCGGGTGGATCGCGATCGTGAACGCCGCGTAGTCCATCTCGCGATAGACCCAGTCGAACTGGTCCCGCCAGAGCAACTCGATGTCGCGGGGGTTCACGAAGCCGTGGCTGTTCGGTGATTTCTTGACGAACATCATCGGCGGAAGGTCGTCCAGGTACCAGTTGGCCGGGATCTCGACGAGGGATGTCGGCTCGCCGCGATTCATGGGCTTCATCCAGTCGGCCGCGGGAGCGCCGTAGTCGATCGGCGTCCACTTGGCGCCAGTCGGCACGTAGTACGGCAGGAAGTCGTTGTGCATGAGGCTGTGGTCATACTCGATGCCTGCGTCGATCAGAAGTTGCGCCGTATTGTCGGAGAACTCCCACCACGGCGCCACATAGCCGGTGGGCCGCTTGCCCGTAAACCGCTGGGCGAGCTCCAGGCTCTTCTCGAGAACCGCCCGCTCCTGGTCGAGCGACATCGAAATCGGGTTCTCGTGCGAGTAGCCGTGCAGCCCGATCTCGTGGCCCGCTGCGACAATGCGCTCGACCTCGGCCGGGAACGTCTCGATCGAGTGGCCGGGGACGAACCACGAGCAGGTGATGTCATACCGCTCGAAGAGCGTCAGGAGACGAGGAACGCCCACCTCGCCCGCGAAGACCCCGCGCGAGATGTCGGCGGGAGAATCCTCTCCCCCGTACGACCCGAGCCAACCCGCCACCGCATCGAAGTCGACGCCGAACGAAACCTGGATGTCCTTCATAACTCAACAACTTTCTCTGTCAAACACACGTCGTCACACACGCGCGCCTCTGTCAACACGTCGCGTCCGTCAAACACGGCGTCTCGATCCAACACGTCGAACCAACTACATTACGTCGCCGCTATTAGGACCCAGCGTCTGGCCCGTGTACAGCGCGCCGTCCACCTCGCTCGCAAGGAGCACGACGGTCCCGGCGACCTCCTCCGGCCGGCCGATCCTGCGCAGTGGCAGCTGGTTGATCCGTTCGCTCGTCCACGAGACCTCGCCCCCCGGGTTGAGCATTCGGGTGTCGATTGGCCCAGGGGCGATGCAGTTCGCGGTGATCCCAAGCGGCGACACCTCCCTGGCGAGCGACTTGGTGAAGGCGATCATGCCGGCCTTGGATGCCGCGTACGCGCTGTGGCCGGGGGCACCCACGAGCGCGAGCTGCGACGCGACGTTGATGATGCGGCCGTAGCCGGCATCCATCATGGTCGGCAGCACAGCCTGGCTGGTCAGGAAGACACTCGTGAGATTGGCCTCCAGCACGCGATTCCAGTCGCCGAGCCGCAGCTCGCGCACGGACTCGGAGTGCAGGATGCCGGCGCAGTTGACGAGGATGTCGACCCCGCCGAACTGCGAGATCGCGCGGTCCACCAGCTCGGTGACCGCCGCTGGATCCGTAACGCTGCCGACGAACCCGTGGACCTCGTAACCGGCCGCGCGGGCCAGCGAGACGGTCTCCTCGAGGCGATCCCCGTCGAAGTCGGTGAGCAGGAGCCGGGCGCCCTCCGCCCCCATCCGCAGGCTCGTGGCACGGCCGATCCCTCCGCCGGCCCCCGTCACGATCGCGGAGCGACCCCCAAGTTGCGCGGGCCGGGAGCCGTTGCCGCTATCGGCCAATTCGTCGGTGCCGGACATCACAGCGCTCCGCTCACGAAGGCCTTCAAGACGTTCGTAGCCACCGCGGCGATGTCGTTGTCGAAGTCGTCGACCGGCAGGCAGGATGTCCAGCTGATCGAACCGACCGAGAAGACCGATCCGCCGCCATCGTGCTTGAGGTAGGTCATGTCCGAGCGAACATCCCGGTTCTGCGATCCACCGATGCCCGGAGTGATCGTCAGGTGGTCCTCGACGGCCGGTTGGAACCTGTCGGTGAACTGCTGCGACGTGGCCAGGACGAGCGTGTTGGCTGGCGAGCCGTGCCGGGTGTCAAAGCGGTCCACCTCATCGCCTGCGGCCCCACCGAGAGACCCGAAACCGCCAAAGACCGTGCCGACAGGAAGTTCGCCGAAGACCAGTCGATGTACATCCGCCGGGATGCCGGGCGCGATTTCGTACGCCGCGCCGCCCGACCAACCCTGCGCGGCGAACCCGATCCCGACCAGGTGATTGGGCGACCTGCCCCTGTGGCGCCACAGTCCGCCGACCTCGGATGACACGGCGAGGACATCCTCGCCAGGCAACGTCTCCGAGACCCTCGTGCCAGCGTGGCCGCGGCGCACCTCGATCGAACCGTCGTCGGCGACGCCAGTGACCCAATAGAACCCGTTGCCGCCGAGGTACATCAGGCGCCCAGGTCCGCTCAGGTAGCTGTCCAGGCCGTCCAGCATCCGACGCGAGACGTACTCGGGGTGGCTCCCGGTGATGACGACCGCGTAGTCGGCGAGCAGGTCCACCCCCTCGCGGTGCAGGTCGTGGTCGGTCGCGACATCGAAATCGGTGCCCGAGTGCTCGAGCCACGAGAGGATGGCGAGGTCGCCGCTGAAGTGCCGCGGGCATCCGGTGATCCAGGAAACGTAGTCCGGGCGCACATTCCCGAGCGGGCGCCGCGCGGCCGAGTACGACAGTCCGTCGCCATCCGGGTGCGGATCATAGAGCGAGGAGCCGAACTGCGGATTCGCATTGATCCACTCCTCGTACGGCCCTGGCGGGCGCGACTCGGTCATGTCACCGAAGTCCGCCGTCGCATGCTGTCGATCGTTGCCGTACGCAAGATAGGTCAGGGTCGGTGCGAGGTAGAGCACGTCGGCCTTGGGCTTGTGGCGCACGTTGGGGCGCACGTAGACCGGGATCAGGTCCGTCTCGTCCTCGCAGGCCAGCTCGACGGCGTAGAGGCCGGAGTCGAGGGTCTCGGGAAGCGCCATGCTGAAGGTCGGCGACCAGCCGGCATCCGACAGGTCGTCGGAATGCAGGCGGACGGCGGAGTACTCCGCCGGCGACTGCCTGAAGTCCATGACATCGCCGCTCCAGCGATGCCCGGTCACGCCCACCTGTGGCCGGTTCACGAGCGTCAGGTGGTTGCCGTTCCCCGACCGGTCAACGCCCGTCTCCGCCCCGCCGGGGATGTCGGGCGCGGCGCCGAAGATCCATTCGGCCAGTGATGCTGCGGGTGCTTCCCGGTCATGCACCACATCGACCAGTTCGGCCACCGACAGCGATTGGCTCCACAGTCGCGGCCGGTCGATCTTGCCGTTGAAGCTTCCCTGCGGTTCGGGCGGGAGCTCGCTCCCCGCGAGCCGCGCGCCCAGGATGATGGGTGCGCCCACCTGCGGAAGGCTCGGGATGTCGATGCCGGTGGCCTGCGTCGTCGTAACGCGGAGCGCGCCCAGGTCAGACAGGTTCGCCACCACGAGATCAAGGGTCTGGTTGCCGGGATCGATCGTCAGGGCGATCGCGCTCCATGCACGAGCGGCAACGACACCGTCGCTCTGGATGAGGATCTTCTCGTCACCGTGCCACACGTGCACGACCACGTGCCCGGACGGTTCGAGGGCGAGCTGCACGCCGGACGACTCCCACTCCTGGCCGAGCAGGATTGCTTCGTCCTGCGCGGGAAGCATGCCAGGCCAGATCCACAGCACGAGCGACATCCCCTGCTCGCCGAGAACCGAAGCGCTGGGTGCGGTGTGGGCATACGAGCCGGCGCGCGTCGCCTGGGTCGCCCGAAGATTCGAGACGGGCTCGGCGCCTGGCACGGGCTCCGTGCTGAACCAGGGGGACCTCTCCCTGAAGTCCCCTCTGGGACCTGCGATTCGGACGAGCCTGGCGCTGAACTCGCGCCCCTGGGAGTCGGCGGCCACGGTCAGCGCAGACCCCGCGGGGACGGACTGCTCGGAGAGGTACCCGGTCAAATTCTTCACGGTTCGAGCCTTTCGATGTGCGGGCTGTCGATGTACTACTGCTTGACCAGGAGCCCGCCATCGACCACGATGACCTGGCCGCTGATGTAGCGCGCCGCGTCGGACGCGAGGAACACGACCACGTCGGCGACGTCATCCGGATCCCCGATGCGGCCGAGCGGAACTCGGTCGGCCGCGCCGACCATACCCGCCGCACCCATGGAGTTGACCTCATCGAGCGACTGGGCGGTGCGGATGAAGCCGGGTGCGATGGCGTTTGCGCGCACCTGGCTGCCGCCGAATTCGACGGCCACGGCGCGGGTGAGCCCGATCAGCGCGGCCTTCGAGGTCGAGTAGTGGGCGTGTTCGCCCCATCCGTAAGCAACGCCGCTGATCGAGGTGAGCGCGACGAGGCTCCCCCCGCCCTTCGCGATCATTCGAGGCAGCGCGGCCTGGTAGACCCGCCTGGTGCCTTCGAGGTTCACATCCATGGTCTGATGCCATGACTTTTCGTCGATGGAGAGGAACGGGGTCAGCCGCGCGATCCCCGCGTTCGCGATGACCGCGTCGAACCCCTCACGTTCGGTTGCGCGAACGCCCTCGGCCACGTCCGAAGCGGATGCCATATCCATGTGCACGAATTCGACGTCGAAACCCGACCGCACGAGCTCGGCCGCATGGGCCTCACCTTCGCTGTCGAGGATGTCGGCGATCACGACGCTGTACCCGGCGGCGCAGAACTTGGATGCGGTTGCGGCACCGATGCCGATTGCCCCGCCCGTAATCAGGACTCGTTGTTGGGTCACGAAGCACTTCCTTCGAAATCGGATGTGGCGCCCGGGAAGAGGTGCGCCTTGAGCTTATGGAATGCGTCATTCCAGAGTGTTTCACGCTCGTAGAGCGCCGCGACTCGCAGGAGCGAGACGTCCGATCCCTGTGGACCGACGAGCTGCATGCCGACAGGCATGTCCGACGCGATGCCGCACGGCAGCGAGAGCGCCGGCACGCAAGCGAGGCTCCACGGGAAGGTGAATTGGGTCACCCTCCTCACGGTGTCGAGCTCGCGATCGTCTTCGCCGATACGGGGCGCGACCATGGGTGTCGTAGGCACGAGCATCAGATCTGCTGACTCGAAAGCGGCCGTGACCCGCCCGCTCCACGTCGACATCCAGTCGAGGGCGTCGCGATACTCGGCGACGGTCACGTGCCTGCCCAACTCGATGCGTTCCTGGACGGCGGGGTGGATGACGGGGGGATCGGCGTCGACAAGTTCCTTGTATGCCGAATATCCGTCGGCGAGCATGATCGTCGATGTCCTCGCCTGCGCGTGCTCTGCGCCGTCCAGGGCGACGGCGACGAGCGTTGCCCCCAGTTCGACGAACTGGTTCGCTGCGATCATGACCACGGCCGCGACATCCGGATCGGCGGTGCTGAAGAAGTGTGCTTCGGGGATGCCCACGCGAAGCCCACGAAGAGGGCGGGCTCTGTCGCCATTCGGGTACGCGGCCAGGGCCGTTCGCCGCGTTCGCAGGGTCTTGGAGATCACGCCGAGCATCCGCTCGACGGTGCGGATGTCTCGTCCCATGGGCCCGACGGTGTCGAACTTGGGGCTGAGTGGGGTCACGCCCTCCATGGGGATTAGCCCAATGGTCGGTCGCAAGGCCGTTACACCGTTGAACGCCGCGGGTGTGCGTACGGAACCGCCAGTATCCGTCCCCAAGGCTCCCTCCGCGGCTCCTGCGGCGAGCGCGATGGCCGATCCGCCACTCGATCCACCCGGGAGGCGGGTCTGATCCCAGGCATTGAGCGCGCGCGGATACCGCGAATTCGCGCCGGTGACGCCCAGCGCCAGCTCGTCCATGTTGGTCTTGCCGATGATCAGGGCGCCCGCGCGACGGAGTCGCCGGACCACGATTGCGTCACTCTGGGCGGGCAGCCCGTCGTGCGCGGCTGACCCGTTCGTCGTGGGCAGCCCCGCGACGTCGATATTGTCTTTGACAAGAATGGGGACGCCATGCAGCGGGCCCCGCGGGTTGCCCGCCTCATCCAGCCGGTCGAGACGCCGCGCGTCCGCATACGCTCGCTCGACATCAAGCGAGGTGAGCGCGTTGAGGCTGGTCGCATGCGGGATCTTGCCAACAGACCGGCTCAAGCGCGCGACCGCGTCCCCACTTGTTGCCGCCTGGGGACGGGCCGGGTCAAACTCCTGAAGTCCCAATGCTTCCGCCGCGTTCGCTAGATCAGTATGCTTGTGTTGCTCTGCGGGACAGTTTGACCGACTATCGCTGTCCTGTCAACGGGTACAGGAGGACTGGTTTGCTGGACGAAACGACACAAGAGACCCTGCCGAGCGAGGCGACACACGAGACGTTTCCGGGCGAAGTGAGCGCAAGCGCGACCGCGGCACGGAACGTCTCCCGGCTACGCAGCCAAAAGGGCTGGTCACTGGCGTACGCGGCGAAAGCCGCGAACATCGGCAAGTCGACGCTCGCCCAGCTGGAGTCGGGCACGTCCAACCCGAGCCTTGAGACGCTGTGGGCCGTTGCGCGCGCGTTCGGGGTGCCGATTGGCAGCCTGATCGGTTCCGTTCACGGCCTGAGCCGCCTCGTCACGCCTCGCGACCGCACGCGGCTGGAATCCTCGAGCCACGCATACCAAATACAGATGCTGCTCTCGCTCGGGCCGCTGCGAGGCATCGAGATTTCGCTCCTCGAGACCGAGCCAGGCCCGGCGAGGGTGTCGGAGCCGCACCTACCCGGATCAATAGAGCATGTCTACGTGATCGAGGGCGGGTTGCGTGTGTCGCCAGGGGACGGAAGCTTCTCCGACCTGAGCGTGGGCGACTTCTTCTCGTTCTCCGCCGAGGTCGCGCACAGTTACGAGGCGCTCTCGCCTGGCACGCGCGGTCTCGTCGTCATGCAGTACACCTAGGCGCTGGTTGAGTAGCCCGCCATGAAGTGACGCGCGTATCGAAACCGGGTTTCGATACGGCCACGGGCGGCCTACTCAACCCGCACAGTTTCGATGTCTGCGCCCGCGCGTAACGTGTGCGCCCGGGCGCGCGGGCGCGCACGTTACGCACGGGCGCACTCGCTGCTCAACCACCACCAGCGCGCGATCGTGCTGCCCGTTCCGGCGCGTTTGCGCCGGGCACTATCCGCCGGAACGGGAACTATCGCGACACCAGCGTGCTATGCCAGGCGCTGACCCGCGGCGAAGACCGCCTCGACCTCGAAGTCGTCGCTCAGCAGCACCGCATCCGCGGCGTAGCCGAGCGCTAGCAGGCCGAGATCGTGACCGCGTCCGATCGCCCGCGCTGGCGTCTCTGTCAGGGCCGTGACCGCCTCTTCGATGCTCACACCGACGTCCGTGACTGCACGGCGCAGGGCCTCATCGAGGGTCAGCGTCGATCCGGCGATCGACCCGCCCTCGGTGAGGCGCGCGACGCCATCGGCGACCGTCACCTCGAGCGAACCGAGGATGTAGATCCCGTCGGATGCGCCCGTGGCGGCCATCGCGTCCGTAATGAGCGCAATGCGTCCCGGTGCGCCCGCGAAGGCCAACCGAACCACCTCCGGATGCACATGCACCCCGTCGTTGATGATCTCGAGAGTGACGCCCGCGGTGTGTGTCGCAGCCGCAACGGGCCCGGGCGCACGATGGTGGAGGCCGCGCATGCCGTTGAAGGCATGCGTCAGGATCGAGGCGCCGGCGTCGAAGGCCGCGAGCGCCGTTTCGTAGTCGGCGGCGCTGTGCCCGACAGCGACGACGACCCCGGCCTCGACGAAGGAGCGGATCGCCTCGGATGCGCCGGGCAGTTCTGGCGCAAGCGTCACCTGGCGGATGTAGCCGCGGCCGACAGCCAGAATCCGGGCAACCGATTCCGCATCTGGCGACCGAAGCAAGGCCGGGTCGTGCGCGCCACGGAACGTCTCGTCGAGGAACGGGCCTTCGAGATGTGCACCAAGGATGAGCGGATTCTCCTCGGCCGCTGTCGCGACGACGGCGACGCGCGCCTCGAGGTCGGCCTGGCTTGCCGTGACGAGTGAGAGCACAACGCGCGTGGAACCGTGCCGGTGATGCACGTCGAGCGCCGTGCGGATGGCATCCGCCCCCTCATCGAAGGCGGCGGTTCCCGCTCCGTGGCAGTGGAGATCGACGAAACCGGGCGTGAGCCAGCGACCGCCCGCATCCGTCACCCGCTCGGGTTCGACGCCGAGCGTTGTCCACTCGGAGCCGGTTCCGACGGCCGAGACAGCACCGTCCTCGAACGCAACCCACGCGTCGGGGCGGATCGCGCCGCCAGTGACAAGGCGGGCGGAATGGATGACTGCGCGCTCGCTCATCCGGAGGCGACAATCACTTCGATGTCGTTCTCCGCGAATGCGGCGATCTGCTCTGGCGTAATCCCCGCATCGGTGATGAGCGTGTGGAACAGCCCTTTAGTGCCGACGGTGGCGAAGTCGTTGCGTCCGATCTTGCTCGAGTCGGCCACGATCACGGCACGGGTCGCGCGCCTGGCCATGAGCGAGTTCACCGCGGCTTCGCGCTCGTCGTGCACGGTCGCGCCGAAGGTCGGGTCGATCCCGTTGACCCCGATGAACGCGATGTCCATCGTGATCTTCTCGAGGACGATGTCGCTATACGGACCGACCAGCTCGTACGAACGTGCGTGAACGACCCCGCCGGTGACGACCGTCTTGATCTGCGGTCGCATGACGAGCTGGGCAGCGATATTGATCGCATTGGTGACGACCGTGAGGCTGGACTCGGGGGACGCCTTCATGACGTCGGGTCTCGACCCCAGAACGGTGGCGATCGCGGTGCTCGTCGTCCCACCGCACAGCCCGATGACGGCACCGAGCGGAACGAGGTCACTCGCCGCGAGCGCGATCTGGTGCTTCTGCGGGGCGTGCTGGTCGCGCTTGTATCTCAGAGGCAGGTCGTAGGCGACGGACTGGCCGATCGCGCCGCCACGCGTGCGCGTGAGCAACTGCTGGCTGGCCAGGTTGTCGAGGTCACGGCGCGCGGTCGCGGCCGACACGTCAAGCTTGGTGATGATGTCCTCGACGTCGAGTGTGCCCGTTTCGGCAAGCAGGTCAAGGACGGCGTTCAGTCGCTCGGCTCGCTTCATTGTTCCCCCATCTTTCTACGCCCCCTCGTCTCCGGAAATGGCGGCAAACATCTGGATGAGTCGGGCGGCCTCTCCCGTAACGGAAGCGCGGCCAAGCGACACGTATTTGCGTGAATCGACGACGGTTGGATTCTCATCGAGGTACCGGCGGATCGCCGTCGTGAAGAAACCGTTCAGGTGAGTCGAAACGTTGATCTTGGTCATCCCGGCGCGGATGGCGCCGACGAGAAGCTCATCAGGGACGCCGGATGACCCGTGCAGCACGAGCGGAACGTCCAGTGCCGCGTGCAGTCGCGCAATGAGTTCGAGGTCAAGCGCCGCGGAGCGCTCGGTCATCGCGTGCGAGGATCCGACCGCGACCGCGAGGGCATCGACCCCTGTCGCCGTGACAAACGAGACGGCCTCGTCCGGATCCGTGCGCACTCCTGGCGCGTGCGCGCCGTCCTTGCCGCCGACCTTGCCCAGCTCCGCCTCGACGAAGACGCCGCGATCGTGCGCGTATTCTGCGACCCGAGCGGTGATGGCCACGTTCTGGTCGTAGTCGAGGTGAGCTCCGTCGTACATGACCGATCCGAACCCGAGGTCGACAGCCTGGTATGCAAGTGCCTCGTCTTCGGCGTGGTCGAGGTGCACCGCAACCGGCACGGATGCCGCGCGTGCGACCGCGAGCGTCCCCACCGCGATCGGTTCGAGCCCGCCGTGATAGTGCGCGCAATTCTCCGAAATCTGCAGGATCACCGGAAGGCCGGCCTGTTCGGCGGCCGCCACGAGCGCTTCCGCCGTTTCGAGGTGGATCACGTTGAAGGCGCCGATTCCGCTGCCGTCGAGGGCGGCGTCCCGCATCAGTTCCCGCGTGGGGGCGAGAGTCATGAGGCCTCCATGCCGACCGGGCGGTCCACGACGAGCTCGCCCGCGAGGGTTGCGTGCTCGGGCGAGATCTCGCCAGCAAGTGGCATGAGCACCGCGGCGGCCGACCAGGCGGTGGCGCGACGCAGGATGACTTGGGGGTCGTCGATGCCCGTGGCGAGGCAGACTGCGGCGGCGGCCACCGCAGCATCCCCGGCTCCGGTCGCATTGCCCGCGAGTACGCGCGGAAGTCGGGCCCGCCACGGGCGCCTGGGCTCCGCCGCCGAGACCGCGAGCATGCCATCCTCGCCGAGAGAGACCAAGACCAGCCCGGCCCCACGCTCGATGAGGATGCCGGCGGCGCGCACCGGGTCGCCGTCGCCCGTCGCCTCGGTGAGTTCGTGGGCATTCGGCTTGAGCACGGTTGCGCCGGCGTCGGCCGCGGCGAGCAGCCCAGGGCCGGAGGTGTCGATCACGCTGGGCACGCCCTGCGCGCTGGCCGCGGCCACAAGCTGCCCGAAGAAGGAGGCATCCGCGCCCTCCGGCAGGCTGCCCGACCCGACGAGACAGCCGGCGCCCTCCAGCGCAGCGGATGTCGCATCCGCAAGGTGTCGCCATTCGGCTGGTGTGTGATTCTCGCCGTACTCATTGAGGATGCTCGTCTGGCCGCGGCCGGCATCGACCAGGGCCACCGTGCGCCGGGTGGGCGCCCCCACCGGCACGAGCTGGTGCGGAATCCCGCTCGCCGCAAGCCCGGCCGCGAATTCGCTGCCCGATGCGCTGCCGCTCGTCGCGATGGCGAGCACCGGATACCCCTGCTGGTGCACGACGCGCGCCACGTTGACACCCTTGCCGCCTGCCCGCGACGCGGCCGCGGGCACCCGATGCGTCTCGCCAAGGTGGATGCGCGGGACCGTGTATGTAAGGTCCAGCGCTGGGTTCGGGGTGACAGTGACGATCATGACGACGATCCGGCGTCCCCGACGAGATCGCGAGCGCGAAGGGCGGCACCGAAGAGACCGGCGTTCTCGCCGATCGAGGCCGGCACCAGCTCCGGGCGGCGGTGGAAGCTGAGCAGCGCGTCGACCCGCTCGCGCAGCGGCACGAAGAGGGCGTCGCCGGCCTGCGCGAGTCCTCCGCCGATCACGACCGCTTGCGGCGCCAGGACGGCCGTCAGCTGCGCGATGCTGAGCGCGAGCGCGTTGAGCGCATCGGACCACACCTCGCCGGCCGCGACATCGCCGTCCTTCGCGAGCTCGAGCACCTCCTTCGCGCCGGACGGCTTGATGCCCGTGCGCTCCTGGTAACGGCGCGCGATGGCGCCGGCAGAGCCGATGCTCTCGAGGCAGCCGTGGGCGCCACAGCTGCAGAGCGGGCCCGCCGGGTCGACGACCGAATGGCCGATCTCGCCCGCATACCCTCCTGCGATGTATGGGCGGCCATCGATGAACAGCGCACTGGCGATACCGGTGCCGATGACCATCACGACCACGTCGTTGTATGGCCGCGCGGCCCCAAGCCGATGTTCGGCCTGGCCTGCCGCGCGCACGTCGTGCGAGAAGGATGCGGGGATGCCGAGGCGCGCTTCGACGAGCTGCTTGAACGGGACATCCGACCAGTTGAGGTTGGTCGCATGGATGCCGATTCCACGGTCGTCGTCAACCAGCCCAGGAACGATGAGGCCGGCAGCAACAGGCCTCACGGCCGGGAACTCGCGCGCCTTCTGAAGCGTCAGCTCCTGGACGTGCTCGAGCACGGCCGTTGCGGTATCCGCCCCGCGATGCGGTGTCGGCGTGCGGGTGAGACCCAGCATCCGGCCGGTCTCGTCGAAGAGCGCGGACTTGGTGTCCGTGCCCCCGACGTCGAAAGCGATGACAGCACCCCCAGCGCCGAGGAGTTGGGTGTGGGCGAGCGTCGAGTCGAGAGTCACGGGTTCAGGATGACAGAGCGCGTGAGGTTGCGTGGCACGTCGGGATTGAGGCCCTTCGCGCGAGCACGCAGCAGAGCGAGCTTTTGGGCGCGCACGAGCTCGGCCAGGGGATCGAGCTCGCTGGAAACGAAGCGAGCGCCCGTCGCGGCGACATCGTTCTCGATGCCCACCGGCGGCTGGCCGAACATCCACGTGACGCGCCCGGGGGCTGCAATGCTGATCGGTCCGTGGCGGTATTCCATCGCGGGGTACGACTCGGTCCAGGACTGCGAGGCCTCGCGCATCTTCAGCGCGGCTTCGTGGGCAAGTCCGACGCTCCATCCGCGACCCAGGAAGGTGTACTGCTCGGCGTTGATCAGGTCAGCGTCGAGGTCGTCGGCGACCGCGAGTGCGGCATCCGCGATCGCGCCGGTCAGGTCCTCACCGAGCGATGCACGCAGGAAGGCCAGCGCGGTGGTCGCGAACCGTGTCTGCACGACCGACTGTTCGTCGGCGAATGGCAGCGCGATCAAGTCGTCGACCTCGTCGACGAACGGGGAGGAGGTGTCGCCGACGATTCCAACGATGCGCGTCTTGCCCCGGTGGGCCCTGACCAGTTCGAGGACTTCTGTCGTCGTTCCGGAACGCGTGAGCGCAATGATGGCGTCGTAGTCACGGTTGACGAAAGCTTCGGATGCCGCGAAAGCGTCCGTCACACCCTGGCCGCTGGTCTCGCGGAGAGCCGCGTACGCCTGGGCCATGAACCACGAGGTTCCGCAGCCGACGATGGCAACCTTCTGGCCGGTGCTCGGCACCAGCTCCTGCTCATGCTTGAGCGCGGCGGCCCGCGCCCAGGTATCGGGCTGGGAGGCCAGCTCCGTTGCCATGTACTCGGTACTCGTGTTCATTGAATGGACTCCTTGGCGCTCGTGGAGGACGGCTAAATTTTGACGATTTATGATCGTTATAGCGATCTAACGATCACATTAGCACTGCTGTCCTGACGGAGATCTGGGTCATAGAGCGCGCGCATCCCGCCCCGGCGACCGTCGCGAAACGCTTCGGTCGCCGGGTCAGGCGAGCTCTCTCGACTACTTGACGGCGCCGGCCGTCATTCCGCCGATCAGGTGCTTCTCGATGAGCGCGAAGAGGATGACGACGGGCACGATAGCGATCAGCGACGCCGCGAACATCTGCGACCAGTTCTGCTGGTACTGCGTCACGTACGAGTTGATGCCGACCGTCAGCGGCTTCAGGTTGTCGCTCTGAATCAGGGTGAGCGCAACCACGTACTCGTTCCACGCGGCGATGAACGTGAAGGTCACCGCCGTGACGATCCCGGGCAGGGTGAGCGGCAACATGATTCGCATCATGGTGCCGAGGTGGCTCGCGCCGTCGATCCAGGCTGCCTCTTCGATCTCCTTCGGGATCGCAGAGAAGAAGCCCTGCAGGATCCAGAGTGCGAATGCGAGGTTGAACGCGGCATCCGTCAGGATCAGCGAGGTGTACGTGTTGATCAGGCCGAGGTCGTAGAACTCGCGATAAATACCGACCACGAGGCTGGTCGGCGCAAACATCTGCGTGACCACGACGAGTCCGAGGAAGGCCATCCGGCCCTTGAACTTGAACCGCGCCGTGAAGTACGCCGCCGGGATCGCTACGACGATGACGATGATCGTGGACGACACCGCCACGATGAGCGAGCTCGTGAGCCAGTTGTGGAACGAGGGATCGGCGATCACCTGGCTGAACGCCTGGAGCGACCACGTCTTGGGGAGGAACGTGGGCGGTGTCGCGAGAACCTCGCTGCTTGGCCGGAACGCGTCGAGCAACATCACGATATACGGGATGACGAAGATGATGATGACGGCCAAACCGGCAATCGGCAGGACCCACCGACGGGCGCCCTTCCAGCCGCGGAGCTTGCGCTGCAGCGGCACGGTCCTCGTTGGACTCACTCGGGTAAGAGTCGATGACGTCATGATTGATCTCCTTGGCGCCAGTTGGTGAAGCGCAGATAAATTCCAACCGCGATCAGGATGACGATCACGTTGAAGATTCCAGTGGCGGCGGACATTCCGACATCGTGGGTGGCGCCCTGGAAGGCGACCTTGTACATGTAGGTGATCATGGTGTCGTTCCCGTATCCGGGGTTCGATCCGTTCATGATGTAGATGAGCGGGAATGAGTTGAACACGTAGATCATGTTCAGCACGACGGCGATCAGGATCGCGGGGCGAAGCAGCGGAAGGGTGATTGCCCGGTACGTCTGCCACGGGCTCGCCCCGTCGATGCGGGCCGCTTCGTAGACATCCGACGGAATGGCGTTCAGTCCGGCAACGAAGAGGTAGGCCGTGAACGGCAGCGTGACGAAGATTCCGACCGCGATCATCGTCGGCATGATGAAGGTGGAGCTTCCCAGCCAGTCAACGGGCTTGGAGATGATGTGCAGCCCGAGCAGCATCTGGTTGATGATGCCGTGGTAGTAGTCGAACATGAGCCTGAAGAGCTGGCTCGTCATGACGAGCGCTGCTGCCCACGGAATGATGACGGCCCACCGCACGAAACGGCGTCCGAAGAACTCCTTCGAAAGGAACTGCGCCAGTCCGAGGGCTATCAGGTTGGTCAGGATCACGACGGCGGCAACCCACACGAACGTGTTCCACATCACCTGGCCGAGGTCGGGGCTGGCGAGAAGATTGACGTAGTTCGTGAACCCGGCGAAGCCCCGGTAGAGGCCGGTGATCGAGAAGGTTCCGAACGAGGCGATCAAGAGTGCAATCGCCGGATAGATGACGACCCCGAAGATCAGGATGAGAACGGGGCCAAGCCACAACAGTGCGACCCCGATGCTGGCGGCGCTGTGGTCGTTACGGCGGCGCTTACGACGAGCTGGCGCCGCACCGGAACCCGGCGCCGCGGCCTCCCCATTGGGGAGACCGGGCGCCAGGGTACGGGATGCGCCAAGTCCTTTGCCAGGTTGTCCTGAGGCAATGACTTGATTCATGAGTAGTACTACTTTCCTGCTACTGCCTGCGCTTGAAGGTTGTCGAGATATTTCTGCGGGTCACCATTCGGCGCGACTGCCAGACCAAGCGTCTGCTGGAGCGTCAGCTTGACCTTGTCCCACTCCGGGTCGTCGGTCGGCGTCAGGTGAGCGTTCGGCAGGGTGTCGAGGTAGACCTTGAGCGACGCGAGCGCAGGGTCACTCTGGAACACCTTCAGGCCAGACGTGGTCGCCGGCAGGAAGTTCTCCGCCTTGATCCACGTGTTGATCTGGTCCGGCGAGTAGTAGAGCTTGTAGAACGCCGAGATGGCGGCCTGGTTGCCCGGCTTCTTGAAGGACATCAGGTAGTCGGTTACACCGTAGGTCTGGGGAGCCTTGCCGTCACCACTCGGCATCGGAGCGATCCCGTAGTTGACGGTCTTAGCCTTGTCGAGCGTGCCAGACAGCGGGCTGAAGCCGACGACCATGCCGGCCTTGCCCTGTGCAAACAGTGCGAACGCGCCGTCGGTACGGTTCGTGGCACCCGGGTTGTTCTGGGTGACACCGTACTTGACCGACAGGTCCTTCATGAACTGCAGCGTCTTGACGTTCGCGGGGGAGTTGATAACCCACTTGTTGCCCTGCTTGAATGCGCCGCCGTTGTTGAACAGCCAGATCGCGAACTCGGCCTGAGCTTCCTCAGGGCCAAGCGGCTGGGCGTAGCCAACATTGCCACCACCGAGGGCCTGGACCTTCTTAGCGTCGGCAACGAATTCATCCCAGGTCGTGGGCGGAGCCGCAATGCCGGCCTGCTTGAAGAGGTCCTTGTTGTAGAACATCGCGCGGGCAGATGACAGGTCGGGCATGCCGTAGAACTTGCCGTTGACCGTTCCGCTCTGCACGAATGCAGGAATGATGTCCGCCTTCGTCGCCGCAGGCAGGACCTGCGAGGAGTCGTAGAGGAGTCCATCGGCCGCGTAGCTCGCGTAGGAGTTCTCGTTCAGGATGTCCGGCAGGTTGCCCGTCTGGATCATCGTGCTGCTGGCCTGGTTGATGTCCGTCCAGCTGATGATCTGCAGGTTCATCGTGATGCCGGTAGTCGCCTTGTACTTCGCGGCGAACGCGGTCCAGAAGGGTTTCGTCGCACTGCTGTACTCGGCGATAACCACCTTGATCGACTTGACGCCGCTGGTACTGGAGCTGCTTGATCCGCCACTGGAGCAGGACACAAGCGCCATGGTTGCGATGGCCGCTGTCGCGAGCACCGCCCCCAAACGCAGAGATTTCTTCATGACTTCCTCACTCTTGGTTGTGAACGCCCGCCGGTAAGAGCCTCACGCGGCAGTGCGTGTTGTCATAAATTGATTCTTTATGACCTCTTAGCTCGACCTATGAGCACAATCACTCATAGGGTTATGGAATAATCACATCAAATGGGGTCAAGGTCAAGGCCAGAGGCCCGATCTCATGAAGCGGTAACTTAACCGAAATAAACCGTTACTTCGCCGCAACGAACTCAACCTCGTTCCGAACCCACGGTATCTGGTCCGTGCATATATTGGAAGATAGTTACGCATAGAGGAACTTCTGCCTACACTTGGTCACGTTCCGTTGGCGGCGATCCGTCCATCCAATAAGAGGCTAAACGAAGTCGGCATCGGCAGATGTCCTCCTCGAGAAGACCACGGCCACGAGGAGTACAGAGTGAGCACGCGCATCGACGAGTTGGAGGCCACACTCGCTCACGAGCGTTCGAAGCCGCTCGGCTGGGGAGACAAATCAGTGCAGCCGGCATGGTACGGCCGCACGATCGACGAGGTGTCCGCCGCCGGCGCGACCCTCGACGACCTGAGCACGCCCATGATGACTCTCGACCGTGGCGCGATCGACCAGAACCTCAGGACCATGAGTGAGTGGTGTGCGCAGGCAGATCTCTCGCTCGCCCCCCACGGCAAGACGACGATGACCCCGGCGCTCTGGCGTGATCAACTTCGCGCCGGGTCCTGGGCGATCACCGTCGCAAACGAACCCCAGCTCCGAGTCGCACGCGGAGCCGGCGTCCCGAGAGTGATCCTCGCCAACCTGTTCCTGCGCCCCGCCGGCCTCGCCTGGCTTGCCGCCGAGCTCGACTCCGACCCGGCGTTCGAGTTCATGTGCTGGGTCGACTCCGTCGAGGCCGTCCAGATCATGGATGCCGCACTCAGCGCCGCAGGAGCGCAGCGCCGCGTTCCCGTGCTCGTCGAGGTAGGGCATCCGCATTCGCGAACGGGGGCACGCAGCCTGCGCGAGGCGCTCAAGGTCGCCGACGCCGTCGCATCCGCCCCCACGCTGGCTCTGGCGGGCGTCTCCGGCTTCGAGGGGACCGTCGCACACGAGATCACCGACGAGGGCATCGCCCTCGTCGACGGATTCCTCAACCGCATGGTCGAGCTGCACCGCACGCTTCTCGAACGCTACGAGGTTCAGGATGCCGTGCTGAGCGCGGGCGGAAGCGCATACTTCGATCGCGTGGCCAAGATCCTCGGCCCTGAAGGCGGCACGCGTGGAGCGGTGAGCACGCGCATTGTCATCCGATCTGGGGCATACATCGTGCACGACGACGGCTACTACCGCGAGTCGACTCCCTTTACTCGTGGAACCGGGCCCGCGCTTCGTTCCGCGATGCACGTGTGGGCGCGCGTGATCTCCATGCCGGAGCCCGGAATCGCCTACCTCGATGCAGGTAAGCGCGACCTCCCATTTGACGAGGGACTCCCGGAGCTGCAGCTCATGCGGCGGACCGGCGAGACTGGCGAGACGACGACCCAGCCCCTTGCCGGCCACGAACTCTTCGCAACCAACGACCAGCATTCCCATGTGCGCCTGCCTGCGGATTCACCCCTTCGCGTGGGCGACGTCGTGCGGCTCGGCCTCTCTCATCCGTGCACCGCTTTCGACAAGTGGTCGCTCATCCCCGTGCTCAACGACTCGTCGGCGGACTCTCCCGTCGTGATCGACCTCGTGCGCACATACTTCTAGATCGGAAACAGGAGACACTATGAGATTCTCGGGCAAGACAGTGCTGGTCACCGGCGCGGCCAGCGGCATCGGAGCGGAGACCGTACGGCGGTTCGCGGCGGAGGGCGCAAACGTCGTCATCGCCGACATCAACATGCCGCTCGCCGAGCGCGTGGCAGGGTCGATCAAGGGCGCACTCGCGATCGAGGCCGACGTGACGAGCCGTGACGCGATCCGCAACATGGTCACCGCGACCACCGAGCACTTCGGCGGTGTCGACGTGCTCATCAACAACGCCCTGTCGTGCAGCGAGACTCCCTTCCTCGAGATCACGCCGGCCGAGGTCGAGCGCGACTTCGCCGTAGGCATCCTCGCTCCCTTCTATGCAGCCCAGGATGTGATCCCGGGCATGATCGAGCGCGGTGGCGGAGTCATCCTGAACGTCGCATCGGTCAACGCCATCTCCTTCTACGGCAACGAGGCATACTCGGCCGCCAAGGCCGGAGTGCTGAGCCTCACCAAGTCGATCGCGATCCAGTACGGCGGCAAGGGCATCCGGTGCAATGCGGTCGCACCTGGCACGGTCGCCACGGAGCAGTGGGAGCCGCGCAAGGCGCTCGATCCGCAGGTCTTCGAGAAGGCCGCGAAGTGGTACCCGATGGGACGGGTCGGCCAGCCCGGCGATATCGCCGAATCGCTGATGTTCCTCGCCTCGGACGCCGCATCGTGGATCACGGGCGTCGTGCTTCCGGTCGAAGGCGGCCTTCTGGCCGGAAACCTCGCCATGGCCCGCTCGATCGTCGTCTCACAGCGTGAGCCCGGAGACGATGCCTGAGTCCCGCACTGTCCTTCGGGGCGGCACGATCGTTGATGGCGCGGGGAGCGAACCACGCGTTGCCGACCTGGCGATTCGCGGGAACACCATCGAGGCCGTCGGCACAATCGTCGCCGAGCCAACGGACACCGTGATCGACGTCTCCGGGCGCTACCTGCTGCCCGGATTCATCGACGCACACAGCCACGCGGATGCCGCCGTCTTTTCGGCCGAGGTCCAGCGTGGCCTGCTTCGCCAGGGAGTCACGACGGTCATCGTCGGGCAGGACGGCGTGTCGTACGCGCCGGGTGACGGCGGGTACGCGAGTGAATACTTCGCCGCCCTCAACGGCCCCCATCCCAGCTACACCGGCGGCGGGGTCGCCGCGCTGCTCGCCAGCTACGACGAGGCAACTCCGGTTAACGTGGGCTACCTCGTCCCCGCGGGGACGGTACGCCACGAGGTCAGGGGCTACACCGGCGGCCCGTCTACCCCTGCGGAGATCGCCGCCATGAGCGCGCTCGTCGCCCAGGGTCTTGACGACGGAGCACTCGGACTCTCCACCGGACTCGACTACGTGCCCAACATCCTCGCCGATACGGACGAGCTCATCGCCCTCTGCCGCCCCGTCGCCGCAGCAGGCGCGATCTACGTCACTCACATGCGCGGTGGTTACGAGGAGAAGTCACGGATCGGCATCGAGGAGGTCGACCAGATCGCGCGCGCGACGGGCGTGAGCGTGCATGTCTCGCATTACCATGGTCCGAGCGACCTGCTCATCGGCCTGGCCGGCGAGCTGTCATCGCACGGAATCGACATGACCTTCGACGCATATCCCTACCGACGAGGATGCTCACTGCTCGCGATGCCCATACTTCCCCCGGCGTTGCTTTCCGGTCCACGCGCGGAACTCGTGGCCACGCTGAGCGATCCCGCGGTACGCGCGAACCTGCTGGGCGAATGGTTTACGACGTTCGCCGAGAACCCACTGCTCGGGCCAGAGTGGGCGGACAACCTGACCTTCGCACATATTGCTGCAGGGGAATATGCGTGGGCGCACGGGCGCACGATCAGCGCCGCCGCAGCGCAGGTGGAACGCGACCCGGCGAGCTTCGCACTCGACGTTCTCGTTGCCTCGTCGCTCGAGGTCAGCACCATCATGACCGTGCGCAACCAGCGCTCATACGACGAGCTTGCTGAGCTCTTCACGCATCCGTCTCACATCGCGGGCTCCGACGGGATCTACGTCGGCGCGCACCCGCACCCTCGGGCCTGGGGAACCTTCGCGAAGTTCCTGCGCCTCTTCACGCGCGAGCGCGGAGACTTCAGCTGGCCGGACGTGGCCGTCCACCTCGCAGGGCGTGCGGCCGAGCGCTTCGGCCTGAGCGATCGCGGCAGGCTGTGGCCGGGTTACGTGGCAGACGTGGTGGTCGTCGACCCTACGATCGTCGGCGACATCTCAACGTACGATGCGCCGCGTGCCGACGCGGTCGGCATCGACGACGTGTTCGTTGCAGGACAACAGGTGCTCGCGGATGGCAGGCTTACGGGAGTCCTGTCCGGCCGGGGCCTCCGCCGCACCGCACCAGTGAGGTAGAACGACCCTCGCGCAGTAACGATTCAACCGGCCAGATCACAACCCAGGAAAGAAGAGAACATGATCGAGAAGTTCCACCCAGCCTCCGTTCCCCCGCCAGCCGGACCGTACTCCCCCGGCATCAAGGTCGGTGACCTGCTCTTCCTGGCCGGCCAGGCGCCGTTCGACTCCGAGGGCAACCGCGTCGGCGACACGTTTGCCGACCAGGTGCGGGCAACGCTCGACAACCTCGAGGCCGTCTGCAACGAGGCGGGCACCTCACTCAAGAACGCCGTTCGCATCGGCGCGTACCTGAGCACGCTCAACTACTTCCAGGAGTTCAACGCGATCATCGCCGAGTACGTGAGCGAGCCATACCCGGCACGCACCACCGTGCCCGTCGACCTGCGCGGATTCGACGTCGAGATCGACGCCGTCGTCTACGTTCCGCCGGCCGACTAAGCGATGACCGAGCGGCCGATCCGCGCCCAGCGCGGACTCTACGTAGCTGGGCGCGGTTCGGGCGCACACGATGGGCTCCACCGGTTCGTGAGCGCGGGCGACGGCTGGCGGGGTTCGCATCTCGCGACCGTGGATCAGTTGTCGACCATGGCGTGGCATCCGTCGCTGCCGGTCATCTATGGCGCATCCGGTTTTGGCGACGGCAATGTGCACGCCTGGGAGGTCTCGGGCGAGAGCGCTGTCACGCTGGCCGAGGAGCCGACCGGCGGTGTGGAACCGTGCCACATCATCGTGGACCCCGACGGGCGGATGCTCGTCGTCACTAACTACCAGACGGGCACGCTGGCCGTGTGGCCGCTCTCGGGGGACGGATCCCTTGCCGGCGACCGTGAGCTGATCGCGCTGTCCGGGTCGAGCATCGACCCCGAGCGGCAGGGCGCTTCCCATCCGCACCAGGCGATTTTCAGCGGAGACACGCTTTACGTCGTCGACCTGGGCGCGGATGTCGTGCACACCTTCACGGTCGCCGCTCACGGCAGCGGCGCGGCCGCCCTCACCGCGGCGGCGGACGTGCCCGTTCCGGCCGGCACGGGGCCGCGTCACCTCGTCGTGCTGCCAAACGGCGAGGTCGCGCTCAGCGGAGAACTCACGTCGGCCGTGCTCACCGGGCGCCTGGATGGTCCATCGTCTGCCTGGCGCGTGACGCCGAGCACGACCCGCACAGGCCCGGCGAAGACGAGGACCCCGCGCAACTACCCGGGCGACATCGAGGGCTCCGTCGACGGGCGCTTCGTGTACCTGGCCAACCGCGGCTACGACACCATCGGGACCTTCGCCGTCGGCGCAGGCGATCCGCAGTTCATCGCCGAGATGGACACGGGCGTGCAGTGGCCGCAGCATCTGCTGGTGGATAGCGACGAGCTGGTGATCGCAGGGTGGGACAGCGGGCTCGTCGTCTCGATGCCGCTGGTCGATGGCGTCCCAGGAGAGCCGAGCGTGCTGTTCGAGTGCTCGGGCGCCGGCTGGCTGCTTGCGGGAAGGCTTTAGCCAGGAACACGCTAAGGCTGGAACGCGCTCGCCCTGGAAATTGCTGGCCTAGATCCCTTCCCAGGGATTCTTGTGCGCCCAGGCGTGCTTGTAGTACGCCAGGTTCGCGAGCTTGCTCGCGGCGGCATCGTCGACGATCACGGTGACGTGCGGGTGCAGCTGGATCGCGGATCCAGGCTGGCTGGCCGTCATCGGCCCCTCGACCGCGGCAGCGATCGCATCCGCTTTGCTCTCGCCGAACGCAAGCACCACGAGGTGGCGAGCGCGCAGGATCGTGCCGAGGCCCTGCGTGATGCAGTGCATAGGCACGTCATCCGGAGAGTCGAAGAATCGCGCGTTGTCCGCCCTCGTCTTCTCGGTGAGGGTCTTGATCCGCGTTGTCGAACCGAAGGAGGATCCCGGCTCGTTGAAGCCCAGGTGGCCCGTGCGCCCGATGCCGAGGATCTGGATGTCGACACCGCCCGCGGCAATGATCGCGCGCTCGTATTCTTCCCCCGCGGTCCGGATCGTGGCGAGGTCGCCGTTGGGCACGTGGATGTTCTCGGGGGTGAGGCCGAGCGGCTCGACCACGTCGCGCGTGATCACGGCGCGGTAGCTCTCCGGGTGTCCAGCCGGAAGACCGACGTACTCGTCGAGCGCGAAACCACGCACCCGGGAGACATCGATCGGGTCAGCGGCGAACGACCTCGCGAGGGCCTCGTAGACGGGCAGCGGGGTCGACCCCGTGGCCAGACCGAGAACCGCGTCGGGCTTGGCCTCGATCAGCTCGCGGATAGACCGGGCGACGAGCTCACCTGCAGCCGTCTGGCTTTCAACAAGAACAACTTCAGCCAAGAGGCCACTCCAACCCAGACGGTGCCGATCAATGGTGCACGAACTTACCCAGATTTCATCATAATCAATCAGCGGTCGCCCATAGGATTGGACGGTACTTGAACGAAAGGTTCCACCGATGACGTCTCGCAAGCAGGTTCTGGAGCTCCTGGGGAGGCGCGAATCGCCCGAGGCCGCACCGACGGCATCCTGGGGTTCGTTCGAGACCACCGTCGACGGAGTGTCGATTCGCTCGCTCACACTCGTGCGCGAGGGCGCCGACGCGATCCCCTCGCTCTTCCTCACCCCGGCCAGGCCGGGACCGTGGCCGGGCGCCGTCGCCGTGCACCAGCACAACGGCCAGTACCACCTCGGCAAGAGCGAGGCGGCCGGACTCGCCGGCGATCCGCACATGAAGTACGCGCTGGAGCTCGCCAAGCGCGGTGTCGCCGTCATCGTCCCCGACCTCATCGCGTTCGAGGCTCGCCGCGGGCCGTGGGAGAACGAACGCGGGTTCGAGCAGTTCGTCTCCGCGAACCTCCTCGCGGAAGGCTCGAGCCTTCAGGCCAGGCATGTGGCGGATGTCCTCGCCGCCGTGTCCTGGCTGGCTGACAGTGCCGACATCGAAGGTCCGCTCGGCATGATCGGGCACTCCCTTGGCGGGCAGGTGACGCTCTTCGCGACCGCGTGCGATCCGCGGATCCGCGCATCCGTCATCAGCTGCGGGCTCGGCACGATCGAGTCATTCCGCGCGATGAACATCCTGCACAACCCGAGCGTCTACGTGCCGGGGATCCTTGCGCTCGGAGACATGACCGGCATCGCGTCGGCGATCGAGAACCAGGCCGTCTTCGCGACCGCGGGCACGGAGGACGAGCACGCGCCGCTGTGGGGCGCGCACGACGCATTCGCCGGGTTCAGGACGGGTACGGCCCAGCTCGAGGTCTTCGACGGCCCGCACGACTTCCCGCCCGCGGTGCTCGCGCGCGCAGCAGACTGGCTCACCTCGCAGCTCGCGGCCACGCAGTAAGCCAGTCCGGCGCACGCCGTCTGGAGGCTTCTACTCGGGTCGAAGCCGGAGCGGCACCAGGCCGCCGTCGACCGTGAGGCTTGTGCCCGTTGTCGATCCGGAGAGCGGACTGGCGAGGTATGCGACAGCGCGGGCGACCTCGTCCGCGGAGACCAGGCGGCCGTGTGGCTGACGAGCCGCGAGCGCGGTGCGCTCGGCGGCCGGATCGGCCGCAGAGTCGAGCAGTCGGGCGACCCACGGCGTGTCGGCCGTGCCGGGGTTGACGCAGTTGACGCGGACGCCCTCGCGCAGGTGATCCGCGGCCATCGCGCGGGTGAGGGAGAGCACCGCGCCCTTCGTGGCACTGTAGAGCGCCCGCTGCGGCAGTCCGACGTTCGCCGCGACGGAGCAGGTGTTGACGATCGCAGCGGTCGGCGACGTCCGCAGGTACGGCAGCGCGGCCCGGCTCACGCGCACGATCCCGAGCACGTTGATGTCATACGCGCGGTGCCATTCCTCATCGGAGTTGTCCTCGACCGTGCCCTGCGCGCCGATGCCCGCATTGTTGACCACGATGTCGAGGCGACCGAACTGGGCGACGACCGCGTCGATGGCCGTGCGCACCGAGGCGTCGTCGGCAACATTGGCCTGGACGGCGAACAGGCCATCCGCAGCAGCATCCGGGTTGAGGTCAAGCACCGCCACGGTGGCGCCCTGCTCGCTCAGGCGTTGGGCGATCGCGGCTCCAATGCCGGATGCGCCTCCCGTTACAACGGCGACGAGGCCGTCGAATTCTCCACTCATTGCATTCCTTTCATATGGACACCAAAAAAAGCGGGGCTTACGCCCAGCGCAGCACGAGTGGATCCTTGCGCCTGGCCATCGCAATGAGCTGCGACCTGGTCTCCGGGTCCAACTCGGCCAGCGGCGCCCGAGTTCTGTCACTGTCGATGATGCCGCCTTCCTTCATCAAAATCTTGGCGGCGCGCAAGCCGACCTGGCGATTCTCGTAGTGGATGAAGGGCAGCAGGTCCTCCCACTGGGCCACGGCCTTGTCCCGGTTTCCCGCGTGGAAGTCCCGAACGATCTGCCCGAGCTGGTCGGGCACCATGCAGCTGCTCATCGTCCCCTGGGCGCCAGCGTCGAGGTCGGGGATCAGGGTGATCGCCTCCTCGCCGTCGAAGACCCCCGGCAGGTCGTCCCCTGCGGCGGCGACGAGCTTGCGAAGCTTGTCCGCCGTCTGCGGCATCTCGACCTTGGCGTACCTGATCTGGGGTACCTCCCTGGCCAG
>JAVECW010000188.1 GCA_030841285.1 Microbacteriaceae bacterium | reverse complement strand
CTACGGGTGTTGGCGGAAACGCCATAGACGATTTGGTACCCGATCTCGGGCGCATCGATCGATCGCTGCATCAGCGAGGTCATGTCACGGTGGCTGATCCAGGTGCTCAGTTGCCGCACGTCCCCGGGTGCTTCCCGGAAGCTTCCGATGCGCAAATTCACTACCTCCATCCCCCACTTGTCGTGGTACAGGCGACCGAGCGTTTCGCCAAAGGCCTTCGATACGCCGTAATACGAGTCCGCACGAGGGAGTACCTCGTTGTCAATCTTCGTGTCCGACGGGTAGAAACCGATGGCGTGATTGGAACTCGCGAAGACGACGCGACGCACGTTCGCGCGGCGCGCAGCCTCGAACAGGTTGTATGTTCCGACGATGTTGTTCTCGAGGATCAGCTCGAACGAACGTTCGTCGGCGATCCCACCCAGGTGGACGATCGTGTCGACGTCCTTGCATAGCTCGGTGAGGAGGTCGAGGTTTGAGAGGTCGCCGACGAACTCGGTCTCACCTTTCAGCAATGTGGTTCCTGATTCCATGACCAGCAGGCGGACGTCGGGATAGGTGCCTTCGAGGCCGGCACGGATGATCGTGCCAACTCTTCCCGCGCCCCCTGTATACAAAATTGCCATCCCGCACTCCTTCGTCTCGTGGTGGCGACTCGCAAAGTCATCCCTCGACAAGCCGCTTCAGTATCCGCCAGCATAATATTTGCGACGTCGCAAAACTATACTATGCTTCAGTGCGGAACCCCCCGGTTCAGCGGGATGACAGAACCGCCCCCGCGTAGGCAATCAAAGGCGATTTGAAAGGCAGTGATGCAAGAGACAGCAGCATCCAATCCAACAACGATCTCGAGAGCAGAGCTGAGGCGAGTTGGTTGGGGTAGCTTCATCGGGACGGCAATTGAGTGGTACGACTTCTTCGTCTTCAGCGCCGCATCTGCCCTGGTCTTTGGCCCACTCTTCTTCCCCGGAGCCAACCCAGTTGTGGGCGTGCTCTCATCGTTCGCGGTCTTCGGAACGGGATTTGTCGCTAGGCCCTTTGGCGCGATCTTCTTCGGATTCCTTGGCGATCGCATTGGGCGAAAGAAGACGCTGATCGCGACGCTCCTGATGATGGGCTCGGGCACCTTCCTCGTCGGCTGTCTCCCAACGGCCAGCCAGATCGGCATCCTCGCGCCGATCCTCCTTGTCGTCTGCCGACTGCTGCAAGGGTTCGCGACCGGCGGGGAATGGGGCGGAGCCACGCTCGTTGCGATCGAATTCGCGCCTGACGGCAAGCGCGGCAAGTACGGCACGTTCCCGCAGCTCGGCAACGGCACGGGAATTGCGCTCTCGACCGCGGTATTCGCTCTCGTGAGTCTCCTGCCGCAGCAACAGTTCCTCACGTGGGGATGGCGCCTCCCGTTCTTCTCCAGCGTCGTTCTGATCGCCGTTGGGCTTCTCATCCGGAAGCGGATTGGCGAGACGCCGAGCTTCACCAAGATGCAGGCCAATAACGAGGTCGTCAAGAACCCACTCGCGACGCTGTTCCGTCATGACACCCCGTCCGTTCTGCGCGTGATTGGCATGAAGCTCATCGAGGGTGTTTTCTCGATTCTCTGCTTCACCTTCGTCGTTGCATTCGCGACCGGTCAGCTTCACGCCAATAGGACCGAAATCCTCGTCGGGTCCACGATCGCCGCAGTTCTCAGTGTCCCGTCGCAGTACTTCTTCGGATCGCTCTCGGACCGTGTGGGTCGGCGCCCTGTCCTCATCTTCGGTATCTCGTTCCTCATCGTGTTCGCGTTCCCGTTCTTCTGGCTCGTCGAGACCGGCAATCCAGTCCTGGTGTCGTTGGCAATGATCATCGGGTTCTGCGTCGGCTACTCGGCGCTGTACTCGGTACACACTTCGTACTTCGCCGAGCTCTTCCCTGCTCGTACGCGGTACAGCGCGCTCGCGGTTTCGACGAACATCGGCTCCGTGATCTCGAGCGGCCCCGCTTCGCTCATCGCGGGCATTCTTGTCGCGGCAGCGGGCGGGTCGGCCTGGATGGTCTCCATTTACATCATCGTCGTTGGAGTGATCTCACTCATCAGCGTGAGCCTCTCGCCTGAGACAGCCCATAGCCCGCTTCGCGGTGAGGGTTCCAAGGTCGAGGCAACGGAACTCGCGCCAGGCGAGAAGGTGCTCCAGGTCGCGGAGTGACTTCCCACTGCGGTGAAGTTCTCTTCCGGAACTTCACCGCAGTGAAGCTTCGACAGAGCGTCAATGCGAGTTGAGCAGATTCAATCGAGAGGACCAACCATGCCCGTATGGGGTTGCATAGCCGATGACTTCACCGGAGCAACGGATCTGGCGACCAATTTCGTCTCTCAGGGATTCCGCACGACGGTCGTCTTCGGTGCTCCTGACCCCGACCGATCGGACGCGCATGACGAGTCTGAAAGGGATGTGGTCGTGGTCGCTCTCAAGACTCGTACCGCTCCCGTCGAGCAGGCCGTCGATGAAAGCCTGCAGTCGCTGCGCTACCTCGAGGCCATCGGCGCAGAACGCATTTACGTGAAGTACTGCTCCACGTTCGACTCGACGCCGGCGGGCAACATCGGTCCGGTGGTCGATGCCGTGATGGCCGAACTCGGTGAGGCCATCACGGTGGTCGTTCCGTCCTTTCCGCAGGCGGCACGCACGGTCTACCAAGGGCACCTTTTCGTCGGCAGTGACCTGCTCAGCGAGAGCTCAATGCGCAATCATCCACTCACGCCGATGACCGACTCGAGTGTTCCGCGCTTGCTCTCGGCGCAGACGGTCAACCGGGTGGGGCTGGTCCCGCTCGACGTCGTCCGGTCGGGGGCCGATGCCCTGAGCGATCGAGTTGTACCAGGCGGAGAGCGCACGCTTCTCGTCGTCGACGCCATTACCGAGCAGGACCTCGCCACGATCGCCGAGGCGACGCGTGGTCTTCGGGTGGTCACGGGCGGCTCCGGACTCGCGATGGGCTTCACTCACGACGCGGGTTCCGCCGACTCGGGTTCCACCGACGGGGGTTCCGCCGGTTCGAGGCGCGACGCCAGGGAAATCCCGATCAACGACGGATATCGTGCCACCCTTTGCGGGAGCGCGTCCCAAGCGACTCGCGCCCAGGTGGCTCACGCGAAGCAGAGCGTTCCGTGGCGCAAGCTCGACCTCCCGGCGCTGCGGTCTGACTTCGATTCGGAGATTGCATCGTTGATCGATTGGGCGGCCGGCGTGTATGAGGAGCGAGCGGATGCGACGCCCCTCTTCTACTCCGTCGACTCGCTCGCCGACACGCAGAATGTTCCGGCTGGTACGAGCGAGCTTGTGGAGCAATCCCTTGCAGCGATTGCCGCTGGACTTGTGAGGCTCGGTGCGCGCCAGCTCATCGTCGCGGGCGGGGAGACGTCGGGTCGCGTTGTGTCGGAACTCGGCATTGACCGCATCACGATTGGCACTGCGATTGCTCCTGGGGTGGCGTGGAGCGCAGGCAGCACGGCCGATGGCGTTCCTGTGAATGTTGCCCTCAAGTCGGGCAACTTCGGGGCGGAGGACATGTTCACTTCGGCCTGGGCGGTACTCGCATGACCAGCGTCGATGACCTCGTCGCGGCGGGACGACGACTCGCCGGCCTCGGGCTTAGCCCGGGGTCATCGGGCAACATCAGCGTTCGTGTCGGTGACACCATCGTGATGTCCCCGACCGGCAGCGATCTTGCTGCACTGGACGCCGCGCGGCTGTCGGTGCTCGACTTCGAGGGCAACCTGCTCAGCGGGCCGAAGGCGTCGAAGGAGTATCCGTTTCACCGCGCCATGTACCGGCGCAGCGAGGACACCGGCGCGATTGTGCACCTGCACTCGACTAATGCGGTTGGGGTGTCGTGCCTCGAGCCGTGGAGCATGATGAGTGCGATCCCGCCGATCACGCCGTACTTCGTGATGCGCGTGGGACAGACTCCGCTCATCCCATATGCGGCGCCGGGTGATTCCTCGCAGGCGGGGATCATTGAGAATCTCGATTTCCCGTTCGGCGCGGTTCTCCTGCAGAATCACGGTTCGATCACGTCGGGTGTGACGATGGCTGCCGCGGTCGAAGCCGCGATCGAATTGGAAGAGGCGTGCAAGCTCGTTCTACTGCTCGGGGCGAAACCCGCGCGGTACTTGAGCAGCGAGGAAGCCCTCACTCTCGCATCCACGTACGCCTCCGCGTGGACGGCGACCGATGACGGCACGCTCCGTCGTTAGGCGGGCTCCCCTGGTAGGCGTGCTCTCTTAGTGGGCGTGCCCATTCACTGGGCGTGCCAGTGGGCGTGCCCATTCACTGAGCGTGCTCCTTAGTGGGCGTGCCCATTCACTGAGCGTGCTCCCCCGTGGACGTGTCCATCCACTAGACGCACTCGCGTAGTAGGCGCGCTCCTTCACTGGCGCGTCCTTTCGGCAACGAGGGTGAGTAACGGGGCTTGAACCCGTCACCTCAAAAGCCGTGCGATCACACTCCGGGGTCTGACCGTTCGATGATGACTCGCGCGTCAATGTGGTCGTTGGGTACCGAGGTGTCCCCACTGTCGTCCGGGCCTCCGGTGCCGGGCAGCTGTTCCACGCCTGCGTCGTCGACATCGCCCACCTGAGCCGTCGACTGGACGCGCTGAAGCCGCTCGGTCTCACGCTCACTGCCTGGGCTGTATGCGCGGTCTTTTCGAGTCTGTTCCGCGTCGGTGGTGGCTTCGGTCGGTTCACCGGCTTCGTTGTCCTCCCGCGCCTTGTCATCTGTCATGTCGCGGACGCTACGCGCCGATCCCGAGGCGGTCAACCGGCGGGTCGCGGGCGTAGGGCAGTCGCGCGGTGCAGAAATCGACCTCGCTACAACCGGCAACGGGGATGAGCGGGCAGAGTTCTCCCTCCATTTGTTCAGCCGGTTTTTAGCCAGGGTGGGAGTTTGGTGGGCATTGGTCGGGGCTTGTGTGTGGGGTCGACCGATGCTGGCGGGATCAGTTGCAGTTGGTCTGGATTCGGTGCGTGTTCGATTCGCCAGCCGTGGTTGTGGAGGAGGAGGTGGTGTCGGCGGCACAGGAGCACACCGTTGGTGAGGTTTGTTGTGCCGCCGGTGCTGTATGGGTTGATGTGGTGTGCTTCGCACCAGGATGGTGGGCGATCGCATTCCGGCCAGCGGCATCCGCCGTCCCGGTTAGCGAGTGCAACCCGTTGCGCTCCGGTGAATAGCCGCCGGGTGCGT
>JAVECW010000169.1 GCA_030841285.1 Microbacteriaceae bacterium | reverse complement strand
TATGGGTGTGTCGCGGATCAAAGACCAGCTTGGACCGGGCCGTGCGCGGTGCGACGGAGCACACGGTGCATTCCCGTCTCAGCCCGCAGGCTGTTCCGGTTGCGGACGCGAACCGCCGACTCAGTGCGCGGGACCGACACCTCGGTTCGTGGTTGAGTAACCGGGAATGCATGATGATCAGGTCCACATCGATGTGGACATTGCGCGGCAACTCGTCGTCGACAATTTCCCTCAGTTTCGGTCGGAGCCGATCGAGCCCGTGAATTCGCAGGGGACTGTCAACGCGATCTACCGAGTCGGGTCAGCTGCTGCTGCCCGGTTCCCGTTTTCGCGCAGCGGATCCACATCGACTCGAGGCAGCACTGGAGCGGTAGGCCAACTCGATGTTGGAGTTCGCGCAGTGGTGCCCATTTCCTACGCCTCGACCCATCGGGATCGGGCGGCCCGGGCGGTCCTTCCCGATGCCATGGGCGATGCAGACCTGGCTGGAGGGCGACGTCGCAACACCGGTCGGCCCCTCGACATCGCCCACCTTCGCATCCGACATCGCGACGTTGATCGAGTCGTTGAGAGGCGCGGACACCGCAGGCGGGAAGTTCAGTGGGGAGGGGAACTGTCATCTGACTGACTGTCGTTTTGCTCAACGCGCGACTAGTTGGCCATGCCGTTGCCGACCGTCACATCGAAATGACGCCCCGAGTGCGGTGCCCGACGGCGATCGACTCGCCGGAAATGGCTCCGGAGATCGGGGAGACGAGGAAAGCGACCAGGTTCGCAATGTCGGAAGGGCTCGACTCGCCGCCCTTGCCGTGCTCGACCTCCGACCGGGGATCCTCACGAACGATAGCGGGACTGACGGTATTCACGGTGACCCCTCTACCAGCGACGGAATCCGCGAGATTCTTCGCCGTGATGATCAGCGCGGCGTTCCGCACCGATCCGGCGATATTGCCCGTCATGAAGGCGTTCTGACCGCTGATGCCGACGATGCGTCCGTAGCCCGCCTCCGTCATGATCTCCAGCGACGCGTTCGCGACGCGAAGGAACGCGAGCGCCTTCGCATCGACGGCTTCGAGCACCTGGGCCGGGTCGGAGTTTCGCGCCGGATCGAGGGTTCGGGCGCTTGGCGCAGCAGAGACGACCACGCCGTCCAGACGACCGTGGCGGGCAAGCACGTGTGCAATCGCGTCAGAGACAGAAGAGTCGTCGCGCGCGTCGAGCACGATGCCACCTTCGCCTCGACGCGACGCCGAGACGACGATCGCACCTTCGGCTTCCAGCCGCTCGACGACGGCCTTGCCGATCAGGCCACTTCCTCCGACGACGAGCACGACACGTTCCTGTAGCTGCAGATCCATTTCTCCACCGTATTACGCCCGCCTGTGTTGGCGCGGCGAAGCCTTACAGGTCCGCGCGTGCAACGAGACCCGGTGTCGCCGGATTACGTTGCGTTCGCCCGCGACTCCTCGATGATGAAGTCAGTGCCGGGGAAGATCAGCGTCTCGTGGCCGTCGTCGAATCGCACGGCGTATGGTGGCGCGCCGTCCGCACCGCGCACCTCGAGGATCTCGCCGTGCCGATCCACGGCACCGACGGTCCGACCGTGGATGATGATCCGGTCGCCTTGCTTTGCAGTCATGGAAGTTCACCTCAGTATCCAGCGTACGACCGCGCGCGCCGGAGGGACAGGGTTCGACCTCGCGTTCTCGGGAGACCTCAGCACGCCAGGTCGAGCCGCCTGCGCCGGACGCTGGTGCCAGACTGGGAACGTGCTGCTCGACGCGCTCGTGAACACCGCTGAAACCGTCGCATCCACCCGGTCGCGGCTGGCGAAAGTGGACGCGCTCGCCAGCCTGCTCGCAAAGCTCGAGCCCGACGAGATCGCGCCGGCCGTCGGAATCCTCGTCGGCAAGCCGCGGCAGGGTCGCGTGGGAGTCGGCTGGCGCGGTGTCTCCGCCGCGATGGGAACGCCGGCGGCCGCCCCCAGCCTCGCCGTCGCCGACCTCGACGCTCTTCTCGACCGACTCGCTACGACGTCCGGTGTGGGTTCGGCCGGGGACCGGAGCCGGGAGCTCCGCGACTTCGCCGAGCGCGCCACCGAACGAGAACAGGGCTACCTGGTCCGGGTGCTGCTCGGCGAGATGCGTACCGGGGCGCTCGAAGCGGTGCTCACCGATGCAATCGCGCGCGCCGCGGATCGATCGGGCGATGTCGTTCGCCGGGCTGCGATGCTCTCCGGCGATCTCGGCGAGACGGCGCGACTCGCGCTGACGGGGACGTCCGCCGACCTCGACGCCGTCGGGCTCGTGGTGGGACGGCCGGTGCTTCCGATGCTTGCGGCGACGGCGGCGAGCGTGACATCCGCCCTGGCGACGACCGGCGAGGCATCCGTCGAATACAAGCTTGACGGCGCGCGCATCCAGGTTCACCGGGCTGGCGACGACGTGCGCGTCTTCACCCGTAATCTGGCCGACATCACCCGTCGCGTGCCTGAAGTAGTCCAGGTGGTGCGGCGCATGCCGGTGCGCGATGCCATCCTCGATGGCGAGACGCTTTCGCTCGACGAAGACGGTTCCCCGCGGCCCTTCCAAGAAACGATGTCGCGCTTTGGTGCCGACGCGGCGCGTGAGACCCTTCTGCATCCGTGGTTCTTCGACGTACTGCATGTCGACGGCCGCGACCTGCTCGACGAACCCCTCGCGACGCGACGGGCAGAACTCGAACGCGTCGCGGGCGCGCACCGAATCCCCGGCGAGGTCACCGCTGACCCAGAGGTCGCCGAGCGCATCTGGCGCGACGCCCTCGCCGCCGGCTACGAGGGCGTCGTCGTCAAAGCAATCGACTCGCCCTATGCGGCCGGGCGGCGGGGTTCCAGCTGGATCAAGGTGAAGCCGGTCCATACTTACGAACTCGTGGTGCTCGCGTGCGAGTGGGGTTCCGGACGGCGCCAAGGCTGGCTCTCCAACCTCCACCTCGGTGCACTCGATCCGACCGGCGAATTCGGCGATCCGGGCGGATTCGTGATGGTGGGCAAAACGTTCAAAGGGCTCACCGACGAACTGCTGCGGTGGCAGACCGACTACTTCCAGCAGATCGAGGTACGGCGCACGGCCAACACCGTGTGGGTGGCGCCGACCACAGTCGTCGAGATCGCAATCGACGGCGTGCAGCGCTCGAGCCGGTATCCGGGCAGCATCGCGTTGCGGTTCGCGCGCGTCAAGCGATACCGCGAGGAGAAGGCTGCAGGCGACGCCGACACGATCCAGACGTTGCGAGGCCTGCTCCGGGAATAGTCCGACGGCTATCCGCCACCTGCGTTGGCCACCGATTCCCCGAGAAACGGCGTCATCCCCATAACCATGTCTCGGACGGCGTCAACGTGTACTCGACCCAGAGCGGGAAAACGGTTCGCTGGTTTCGGCAGACGAAGCCGCTGAGACGTCGGCGAGCTGCGTCGCGAGTAGTTCCTGCACTCGTGGCGCGACTTCGCGCCCGAGCAATTCGATCGTGCGTGCTCTGGCCTCGCGCGGCAGGTGCATGATGTCGTACTTCAAGTCGAAGCGGCTCAGCTTGAGATCGTGAGCGGTGCCAGCGATCTTGCGCGCGACGGTCTCCGGTGACCCGACGAACAGCGCGCCCTCGTCGACCTCCGCCTCGAACCGTTCGCGCGACGGTGCGTAGAACCCTCGTTCCTCAGCCAGCTGCTCCACAACCGGCTGCCAATAGCGCCACCAGGTCTCGCGCGCCTCCTCGTCCGTGTCGGCAATGAGGCCGAGCGAGTGTTCCCCGACCGGCTGGACTGGGTTCCCGAACTCTTCGAGTGCGCGCGAGTAGAGCTCGACGTGGCCGGCGAACCGTTGCGGGCGGCCGCCGATGATGGCGATCATGAGCGGCAGGCCATATCGGGCGGCGCGGATCACCGAGTTGGGGCTTCCTCCCACACCGATCCAGGTCGGGATGCCGCCTGGCCGCATTCGGGGGTGCGGAGTCTCGTTGACGAGCGGCGACCGGACGGTGCCCGACCACGTGACGGACTCTTCCCGCTGTAGTTGCATGAACAGCTCGAGCTTCTCCTCAAAGAGCTGCTCATAGTTGGCGAGGTCATAACCGAACAGAGGAAACGACTCGGTTGCCGAGGCGCGGCCGAGGATGATCCGAGCGCGGCCGTTCGAGACCGCGTCGACGGTCGAGAACTCGTGGTAGAGCCGAACGGGGTCGTTGGTGCTGAGCACCGTGACCGACGTTCCCAGCCCGATTCGCTCGGTGCCGGTCGCGATCGCGGCCAGCAGCACCGGGGATGCGGAATCGTTGTGGCCCTTGCGATAGTGCTCCCCCACGCTGAACACGTCGAGGCCCACCGACTCGGCCAGCTGTGCTTCCTCGACGAGAAGGCGCACGGTTTCGGCGTCGGACAGTACCCGCCCCTTGGCATCGGTCGCTACCTCACCGAATGAGTTGAGCCCGAGTTCGAAACTGCTGGTCATTGGATCCTCCAAGTGATTGACGTGTCAATTATCCATCGATATGATTGACATGTCAATTAGGATGATCCAGTGACCAAAGCGAACCCGATGCACCGCCCCTCACGGCGTTCTCCCACCGCGGACGAGCTGCGGACCTGGCGGACGTTCATCGAGACCGCGGACGAGCTCCGGTCGATCCTTTCAGCGCGCTTGCAAAGCGAGTCCGGGCTCTCTTCCGGCGACTACGCCGTGCTACTCGCCCTCACCGAAGCCGACGACCAGCACATGCGCTCATCCGAACTGGCCGTGCGCATCGGCTGGGAACGTAGCCGACTCTCGCACCACCTCGGTCGCATGGAGCGACGCGAACTCATCCTCCGAAGTGAGTGCGCGACCGACAACCGCGGCGCCGAGATCACCCTCACTCCCGTCGGCGCGGAGGCATTCCGTCAAGCGAGCGCACCGCACCTGCACGCCATCCGTGAACTCTTCATCGACGCACTCACGCCCGACCAACTCGCCGGAGCGCGGGAAATCGCGGATGCACTCCATGCCCACCTCGCCGGAATTTAGTGGGTGGTTTCCGTCACCAGCAACGCCACCGTTCCGGGTGAGAGGGCGCTGAACATGTGCGCGGAGTCGCCTCGGTACGTCATGTAGTCACCGGGCCCCAGCTCGACCGGTTCATCCGAAGGGCGCACGCCCCCTCTGGCGGCGATGCTGGCCACCCGCTAGTGTCGCGAACAGTCGGCGAATGAGAGGGGATGCGCCATGTCATTTCAGGCCTACCTGGACAACATCGAAGACAAGACGGGCAAGACGCCGCGCGAGTTCGTCCAGCTCGCCAAGGAGCGAGGGTATGACGCTCCAGGCACCAAGGCGGGAGTGATCGTTGACTGGCTGAAAGCAGACTACGAACTTGGTCGAGGCCACGCGATGGCACTGGTGCACGTCATCAAGAACAGTGCTGCGATCGGTGCGGAGCGTCTCCGGACGGACACTGCTCACACCGACAAATCTGACGCGCTCTGGCTGGACGGAAAGGCCACGAAGCCGGCGGGCTGGGTCGCACGCTAAGCGCCGCGTTGAATTCGCGAAGTGGAGGTGCCGCCCGAGTTCACTGGGGGCTGCTAGTGTCCACTCCAGATCAAGTCGCGTTCTGCGATTGCCCGGATCTTCACTTTTGCAACATTAGGAACCACGTTGCTTGGCCGTTTCTTTCTTCGATCATCCAGCGGCAAGGAGACCGTCTCCGCGCGTAAGGCCCTGCCACCGCTCGTAGCGCGCGGGGCAACCGATGCAGCTCTGGCCGGCAAGGCGGGCCGCGCGGGCAGCCCCGCCCGACGTACTGCGAATGAGGATGAGCCACAAGCCGACACTTGGTCCGGCAGGTTGCCCTTGCGTGAGCTGCGCCGCGTGTTGGCGGCGCCGTTTACGAGATGCTGGCTGGCCGACCAGCAAGCCAACAACCAGGCGCCGCGACCTCACGATGCCCCGGAAGCGTTCGCGGTGGGCCCAGGTGCCGATCGTGTCCTGATATTCGGTTCCGGTCCAGCCGTCGGGTGGGGGGTACTCTCCAACGACATCGCATTGCCCGGGTCGGTCGCCCGCGCACTATGTGTCAGGACGGGGCGCGGGACCACCGTGGAACTCGTCGCGGACATGCGAATAGCTGTAAGCAATGCGCTCCCACTGTTGCTTGCGATCGACATGTCCCGGTTCGATGTCATCGTGATCGTGCTCGGCGGAAACGACGCCGTCAGGCTGATGTCGGTGCGGATCTGGCGTAAACGATTCG
>JAVECW010000017.1 GCA_030841285.1 Microbacteriaceae bacterium | reverse complement strand
CGATCTCGCTCGTCGTCGACATCACGAACTACGTCATGCTCGAACTCGGCCAGCCCATCCACGGCTACGACCTCGATGCGCTCGTGGGAGGGATCACGGTTCGTCGTGCGCGCCACGGCGAAACCCTCGTGACCCTCGACGGGCAGGAGCGCTCGCTGCATGACGAGGACCTCCTGATCACGGATGATTCCGGCGCGATCGGGCTGGCAGGCGTGATGGGTGGAGCGTCGACCGAGATCGATCGCACGACCCGTAACGTGCTCGTCGAGGCAGCGAATTTCGATCCGGTCTCGATTGCCCGCACGGCTCGCCGGCACAAGCTGCCGAGTGAGGCCTCCAGGCGTTTTGAACGAGGCGTCGATCCCCAGGTCGCCGTCGCGGCGGCGGCACGCGTCGTGCAACTTCTCGAGCAACTCGCCGCAGGACACGCGGACGACCTGGGTTCGATGCACAACGTGGCCGTGCTGCCCGCTCCGATCGACCTGCCGCATGGGTATGTCACCGGACTCATCGGCGCGGACTTCTCCGACCAAGAGATCCGCTCCGCGCTTGCCGAGATCGGTGGCGAGATCACCGAGACGACCACGGGCCTGACTGTCGTTCCGCCGAGCTGGCGCCCCGACGTTACCGACAAGTCCGACCTGGCGGAGGAGGTCGCCCGCATCATCGGGTACGACCGCATCCCGTCTGTGCTTCCCGTCGCCCCGCCGGGGCGTGGGCTGACGCGCGCGCAGCAGCTGCAGCGAGCGGTCGCGCAGATGTTCGCGGCGAATGGCCTGACGGAGGTGCTCGCGTACCCGTTCGTGACCGAGCACGCCAACGACACCTTCGGTTCTCCCGATGTGGGCTCCGTGCCAGCCGTCCGCCTCGCGAACCCGCTCGATGCGGGCGTTCCGTTCCTGCGCACGTCCCTTCTTCCCGGTCTCATCGAGATCGCCAGGCGCAACCTCTCGCGCGGGCTCACCGACCTCGCCATCTACGAGAGCGGCCTCGTGTTCCGCCCCGAAGCCGGCGTGAGTTACGGCCGCGCGAGCGTGCCGGCGGGCGCTGAGCTCCCTGCCGACGAGGTTCTCGCTGAGCTCGACGCCGGAATCCCGCCGCAGCCGCGCCACCTGGGCGCGCTGTTCCTCGGGTCAGCGACTCCCAAGCAGCCCGGCCAGCCCGCGGTTGCAGCGGGGATCGCGGATGCCATCGCGGCGGCCAGGCAGGCGGGCGCGGCGGTCGGCCTCCACATCGACGTCGTGCAGGGGAGCCACACGGCGCTGCACCCCGGGCGGACGGCGGCGCTCGTCGTGCGTACCGCATCCGGCGACCGGCAGGTGGGTTTCGCGGGCGAACTGCTGCCCGCGCTCGCCGAAGACTCCGACCTGCCACGCGTTGTCGCCGTGCTCGAGCTCGACCTCGACGCCGTGATCGCGCTCGCTCCTGCCGAGATCGAGGCCTCTGCCATTGCGGCCTACCCGGCGGCGACCCAGGATCTCTCGCTCGTCGTTCCCGTCGAGATCGCGGCAGGCGATGTGCTGAAGGCCGTCGTCGATGGGGCGGGCGAGCTCCTTGAGCACGCGAGCCTGGTCGACGACTACCGCGGTTCCGGCGTCGGCGACGGGCAGAAGAGCCTCACCTTTGCGCTGCGCTTCCGGGCGGGCGACCGCACCCTCACGGCCGCGGAGGCGAGTGACGCGAAGCTCCACGGCGCCGCCCGCGCGGGGGCGCTCTTCGGCGCAACCGTTCGTGAATAGGCGCCCACGGGCGAGACAGTAGATTTGTCGTATGGCTTTTTCAGTGGCAGTTGCGGGTGCGAGCGGCTACGCGGGCGGTGAGCTGCTCCGGATTCTCGCGGACCACCCCGACTTCGAAGTGCGAACCGTCACGGCGAACCAGAGCGCCGGTCAGCCACTCGTTGCGCTCCAGCCACAGCTGCGCTCGCTCGCTCACCTGACCCTCGTCGAGACCACGACCTCGAACCTCGCCGGCCACGACGTCGTCTTCCTCGCACTGCCGCACGGTAAGTCGGGGGAGATCGCCGCGACCTTGGATCCCGAGATCCTCGTGGTCGACTGCGGTGCGGATCATCGCCTCGAGCGCGAGAGCGATTGGGCGGCGTTTTACGGCGGCGAGTACCACGGTGCGTGGGCGTACGCGGTGCCGGAGCTTCCTTTCGGTGGCGGCAAGCAGCGCGACCGGCTCGTCGGTGCCACTCGCATCGCCGCCCCCGGCTGCAACGCGACCGCCGTGTCGCTCGCGCTCGCCCCGGGCATCCTGGCCGGAGTGATCGAGGAGACAGACATCGTCGCCGTCCTCGCCGTCGGTCCGTCCGGCGCGGGCAAGAGCCTCAAGCCCATGTACCTGGCCAGCGAGATCCTCGGATCGGCTAACCCGTACGCGGTGGGAGGTACGCACAGGCACATCCCCGAGATCCAGCAGAACCTGCGGGCGGCCGGGGCGAGCGCGCCGACGGTCTCGTTCACGCCTGTCCTCGTTCCGATGTCCCGCGGCATCCTCGCCACGTCGACTGCACGGATCGTGCCAGGCACGACTGCCGCGGAGGTCCGCGCAGCGTGGGAGACGGCTTACGCCGACGAACCATTCGTCCACGTGCTTCCGGCCGGGGTCGTTCCGCGGACCGCCGATGTACTCGGTGCCAATACGGCCCTGATCGGCCTCGCGATCGACGAGGCGGCCGGGCGCCTCATCACGGTGCTCGCGCTCGATAACCTGTACAAGGGCACGGCGGGCGCGGCCATCCAGTCGGCCAACATCGCTCTTGGCGTGCCGGAGACGACCGGCCTGACCGTGAATGGAGTTGCTCCGTGAGCGTTACCGCGGCATCCGGATTCGTTGCTGCGGGGGTTGTGGCTGGGCTCAAGTCTTCCGGCAAGCGCGATCTCGCGGTGGTTCAGAACCTCGGTCCCCTCAACGTGGCGGCAGCGGTCTTCACGACCAATCGCTGCAAGGCGAACCCCGTCCTCTGGAGCCAGCAGGTCATCGCTGATGGCGTTGCCTCCGCGATCGTGCTCAACTCCGGCGGTGCGAACTGTTACACGGGCGCTGCGGGCTTCCAGGTCACGCACGGGACGGCCGAAGCCGCTGCCGAGCGACTGGGGATCTCGGCGGGTGATGTGATCGTGTGCTCGACCGGACTGATCGGTGACCAGCTCGACCTCGACCTGCTCACGGCCGGATTGTGGGACGCGACGCTTGCTCTCAGCGGGGACGCCGCCGCAGGCGAAGCCGGCGGTCTGGCCGCCGCTGAGGCCATCATGACTACGGATACGAGACCTAAGCAGTCCGAGTATCGCGCGCCAGGCGGCTGGACGATCGGTGGCATGGCGAAGGGTGCAGGCATGCTCGCGCCCGGACTTGCGACCATGCTCGTCGTCATCACGACGGATGCCGTGCTCACCTCTCCGCAGCTCGACACGGCGCTCCGCCGTGCGACGCGTGTGACGTTCGACCGGCTCGACTCCGACGGCGCCATGTCGACGAACGACACGGTCGCCCTCCTCGGGTCCGGCGCGAGCGGCGTCGAGCCGACGCTGGACGAGTTCGCCGTGGCGCTGACCGGGATCTGTGCCGACCTGGCGCGGCAGTTGCAGTCCGACGCAGAGGGTGCATCCCACGACATCGCGATCGAGGTGCGCAACGCACTCACCGAGGACGAGGCCGTCACGGTGGGCCGTGCGGTTTCCCGCAGCAACCTCTTCAAGGCAGCGATCTTCGGCAACGATCCCAACTGGGGCCGTGTGCTCGCCGCGGTCGGCACGACGGATGCCGCATTCGACCCGTATGGGATCGACGTCGCGATCAACGGGGTCCAGGTCTGCAGCGCGGGGGAACCCGACCAACCGCGAGACCTCGTCGACCTGACGCCGCGCGCCGTTTCCGTGCTGGTCGATCTGCATGCCGGTAGCGAGACGGCGACCATCCTGACCAACGACCTCACGCACGACTACGTGCACGAGAACAGCGCGTACGCGAGCTGACCGTGAGCGACGACAAGACCGAGCTGAGCCGCGCCGACGCCGCGGACAAGGCCGCGACGCTGATCGAGTCACTGCCCTGGCTCAAGCGCTTCCACGACCAGATCATCGTGGTTAAGTTCGGCGGCAACGCCATGGTGAGCGAGGAACTGCAGCGGGCGTTCGCCGAGGACATGGTCTACCTGCGCTACGCGGGAGTTCATCCCGTTGTCGTGCACGGCGGCGGGCCCCAGATCTCGGCCATGCTCGAGCGGCTCGGTATCGAGAGCGAGTTCCGCGGTGGCTACCGCGTGACCACGCCAGAGGCGATGGATGTCGTGCGGATGGTCCTCACGGGCCAGATCAGTCGCGACCTCGTCGGTCACATCAACGAGCACGGGCCGCTTGCCGCTGGCCTTTCCGGTGAGGACGCAGGGCTCTTTACGGGTCGCAAGCGCGGCGTCGTGATCGATGGCGAGGAGGTCGACCTTGGTCTCGTCGGCGATGTCATCGGGGTCAACCCGGAGGCCGTGCACGCACAACTGGCGGCCGGGCGCATCCCGGTCATCTCGTCGATCGCGCCAGACGCCGACGTTCCAGGGCAGTCGCTCAACGTGAACGCGGATGCCGCCGCCGCGGCGCTCGCGGTCGCGCTCGGTGCCGCGAAACTCGTCATTCTCACGGATGTCGCGGGTCTCTACAGCGACTGGCCGAACCGGGACTCGCTCGTCTCCGTGATCGACGTGGACGCACTGCGTGCCATGCTGCCGTTGCTGGAATCGGGAATGATCCCGAAGATGACGGCATGCCTCGATGCGGTCGATGGCGGCGTCGCGAAGGCCGCGATCATCGATGGGCGCGTTCCACATTCAATCCTGCTCGAGGTTTTCACCCAGAGCGGCATCGGCACGGAGGTAATCCCCGCATGACAACGCCAGACGGCGCGACCTGGCCTTCTCGTTTCGGCGAAGCGATGATGGGCACCCTGACGACGCCACAGGTCATGCTCGCGCGCGGCGAGGGTTGTTACGTGTGGGATGTCGACGGCAAGGAGTACCTCGACTTCCTCGCGGGCATCGCGGTCAACTCGCTCGGCCACGCCCACCCCGTCCTGGTGGATGCGGTGAGCAAGCAAGCGGCGACGCTCATCCATGTCTCCAATTACTTCGCCACCCCGCCACAGCTCGAACTCGCCGAACGGCTCAAGCGCATCACGGGCGCGGGGGAGCACGGCCGCGTGTTCTTCGGCAACTCGGGCGCGGAGGCGAACGAAGCGGCATTCAAGCTCGCGCGACTCAACGTTGCCGGCGGCAGGCGCACGCGAATCCTCGCCCTCACCAACGCGTTCCACGGTCGCACGATGGGGTCGCTCGCCCTCACGGGTAAGCCCCAGATGCGCGAACCCTTCGAGCCGATGCCCGCTGGCGTCGAGCACATCGAGACGAGCATCGAGGCACTCGAGGAGGCGATCGACGACACTGTCGCCGCGCTGTTCATCGAGCCCATCAAGGGCGAGGCCGGCGTGCTCGACTTACCACAAGGATTCCTGCGCCGGGCGCGCGATCTCACCGAGGAGCACGGCGTCCTGTTGGTCATGGACGAGATCCAGACGGGTGTCGGTCGAACGGGCCGCTGGTTCGCGTACGAGCACGCTGGCATCCTGCCGGACGCCGTGACGATCGCGAAGGGCATTGCCGGCGGCGTTCCGATCGGCGCGCTCGTGACCTTCGGCTGGGCATCAACGCTCTTCGGCAGGGGACAGCACGGCAGCACCTTCGGCGGAAACCCGCTCGCGACGGCCGCGGCGAATGCCGTGCTCGGCGAGATCGAGTCCGCCGGGCTCGTCGCGAACGCCGAGCGCCGAGGCGCTGAGCTGCGCGAGGTCATCCGCGGATTCGATTCACCGCTCATCGCCGACGTGCGCGGCCAGGGGCTGCTGATCGGCATCGGCCTGGCCGAGCCCGTGGGCAATCGGATCTTCGAGGCGGCATTGGATGCCGGGCTCATCGTCAATGCGCCGAACGAGTCGAGCGTGCGTCTTGCTCCGCCGCTCATCGTCGGTGACGCCGAGATCGCGGTCTTCCGCGAGCGTTTCGGGCGAGCACTGGCCGTAGCGGGCCGATGACACGCGCCGCCTGCGGCGGCACGATCCTGCCCGATTGACCCGGTAATCTGGGTATTTCTCAAACCCGAAGGCGAATCATGACCAGGCACTTCCTGCGCGACGACGACATCACTCCGGCCGAGCAGGCCGAGATCCTCGACCTTGCCGTCCAGCTGAAGCGCGACCGATTCGCCGCGAAGCCGCTCGCGGGTCCCCAGACCGTCGCCGTCATCTTCGACAAGTCGTCGACGCGTACGCGCGTCTCCTTCGCGGTGGGCGTCGCCGATCTCGGCGGCAGCCCGCTCATCATCAGCACCGCGAACAGCCAGCTGGGCGGCAAGGAGACGCCGTCGGACACCGCTCGCGTTCTCGAGCGCATGGTGGCGGCGATCGTGTGGCGCACGTACGCCCAGGCCGGGCTTGAGGAGATGGCGGCAGGAACGACGGTTCCCGTCGTCAACGCGCTGTCCGACGAGTTCCACCCGTGCCAGTTGCTCGCCGATCTCCTCACCATCCGTGAGCAGAGGGGGAGTCTCGCCGGGCTCACGCTTGCCTTCCTGGGCGACGGCGCGAGCAACATGGCCCAGTCCTACCTCCTCGCGGGTGCCACAGCCGGGATGCACATCCGCGTCGCGTCCCCCGCCGCGTACGCTCCGGATGACGCGGTGGTGGTGGATGCCATCGCGATCGCCACGCAGACAGGCGGCTCCGTGACGCTGTACACCGACCCGATCGAGGCGGTCGTCGGCGTCGACGTGGTTGTCACGGACACGTGGGTATCGATGGGCAAGGAAGAGGAGAAGGCGGAGCGGCTGGCGGTCTTCGGCGCGTATCGCGTCGACGCAGAACTCATGGAGCTGGCCGCGCGGGACGCCCTCTTCATGCACTGCTTGCCCGCCGATCGCGGGTATGAGGTCACGGCGGAGGTCATCGACGGCCCGCAGAGTGTCATCTGGGATGAGGCGGAGAACCGCCTGCACGCGCAGAAGGCTCTCCTCGCCTGGCTGCTGGCGAAGAACGCCGGCTGACCCCCGGAGCCTCCTGGTGGCGGCCCCTAAACTTGTAGTGAACAATCCCAAAGGAGAACCATGGCGGAACGTGTTGTGCTCGCATACTCGGGTGGACTCGACACCTCGGTAGGCATCGGCTGGCTCAAGGATGCGACCGGCAAAGAGGTCGTCGCCCTCGCCGTCGACGTCGGACAGGGTGGCGAAGACATGAATGCCATCCGCCAGCGAGCACTCGACTGCGGCGCCGTGGAGTCCGTCGTCGTCGACGCGAAGGACGAGTTCGCGAACGATTACCTCATGCCCGCGTTGAAGGCGAATGCGCTCTACCAGAAGCGCTACCCGCTGGTTTCAGCGCTCAGCCGGCCCGTCATCGCGAAGCATCTCGCCGCGACGGCCAAGTCGCTCGGCGCGGACAGCGTCGCGCACGGCTGCACTGGCAAGGGCAACGACCAGGTTCGCTTCGAAGCGGCCGTCGCCGCGCTCGCCCCCGACCTCACCTCCCTCGCCCCCGTGCGCGACTTCGCGCTCACTCGCGACAAGGCCATCGCCTATGCAGCGGAGCACAATCTGCCCATCGAGCAGTCGAAGAAGAGCCCGTACTCGATCGACCAGAACGTGTGGGGTCGCGCCGTCGAGACTGGCTTCCTCGAGGACCCGTGGAACGCACCGATCGAGGACCTCTACACGTACACGCAGGATCCCGCGATCAGCCGCGAGGCATCCGAGATCACGATCAGCTTCAGCGAGGGCATCCCCGTCGCAATCGACGGCAACCCTGTGACCCCCCTCGAGGCCGTCCAGCTCATGAACACGATTGCGGGTGGCCAGGGTGTCGGCCGCATCGACATCGTCGAGGATCGCCTCATCGGCATCAAGAGCCGCGAGGTGTACGAGTCTCCCGCCGGGATCGCCTTGATCGCGGCGCACGAGGAGCTCGAGAACATGACGGTCGAGCGGGATGTGGCTCGCTACAAGCGCGGTGTCGAAGCCAAGTGGGCCGAGCTCGTCTACGACGGGCTATGGTTCTCAGGGCTCAAGCGAGCGCTCGACGTGTTCATCGACGAGACGCAGAAGCACGTGACGGGCGACATCCGCCTGAAGCTCCACGCAGGCACGGCCGTCGTCACCGGTCGTCGCAGCGGCGAGAGCCTCTACGACTTCAACCTCGCGACCTACGACACGGGCGACACGTTCGATCAGTCGCTCGCCAAGGGGTTCATCGAGCTGTGGTCGCTGCCGAGCAAGATCTCGGCCCGCCGCGACCTCGCCGGGCAGTAGGCGTTCACCGTGTCAGGTCATGAGGTGTCGAACCGTGCGGGCGAGGCCGGCGCCCTGTGGGGGGCGCGCTTCGCGGGTGGTCCAGCGCCGGAACTCCAGGAGTTGAGCAGGTCAACACACTTCGACTGGCAGCTCGCTGACTACGACATCGCCGGCTCGCGCGCGCACGCGCGGGCACTCGCGGTCGCGGGCTTCCTGGGCGATGACGAGCTCGCCGGCATGCTCGCGGCCCTCGAGACTCTGCAGGCGGCGGTGACGGATGGTTCGTTCCGGCCGCAGCCATCCGATGAGGACGTGCACTCGGCGCTCGAGCGCGGCCTGATCGAAATCGCGGGGGGCGAGCTCGGCGGCAAGCTGCGCGCGGGCCGCAGCCGCAACGACCAGATCGCCACGCTCATCCGGATGCTGCTGCGCGACCACGCGACCAGGCTGAGTGGACTCGTGATCGACTTGATCGACGCGATCGCGGCGCAGGCAGAGCGCCATGCCGACGCAATCCTGCCGGGGCGCACGCACCTGCAGCATGCGCAGCCCGTGCTGCTCGCACATCACCTCCTCGCGCATTGCTGGCCGCTCGTGCGTGACGTCGAGCGCTTCGTCGACTGGGACGTTCGCGCTAATTCCTCGCCGTACGGTTCCGGCGCCCTGGCCGGCAATACGCTCGGCCTCGACGCGTCGGCCGTCGCCGTGGAGCTCGGGTTCGCACACAGCGTCGAGAACTCAATCGACGGCACCGCGAGCCGCGACGTCGTGGCGGAGTTCGCGTTCATCACCGCCCAGATCGGCATCGACCTGTCGCGCTTCGCCGAAGAGATCATTCTCTGGAACACCAAGGAATTCGGCTTCGTCACGCTCAGCGACTCGTACTCGACGGGTTCGTCGATCATGCCGCAGAAGAAGAATCCAGACATCGCCGAGCTTGCGCGCGGCAAGGCAGGGCGCCTGATCGGGAATCTCACCGGCCTGTTGACAACGCTCAAGGGTCTTCCGCTCGCGTACAACCGTGATCTCCAGGAGGACAAGGAGCCGGTCTTCGATTCGATCTCGACCCTGGAGATCCTCATGCCTGCCTTCACCGGAATGGTCGAGACGCTCCAGTTCCACACGGAACGGATGGCCGAGCTCGCGCCGCAGGGCTTCTCGCTTGCGACGGATGTCGCGGAGTGGCTGGTCAAGCAGCACGTGCCGTTCCGGGACGCGCACGAGATCACGGGAAGCCTGGTCCAGTTCGCCGAGCAGAACTCGCTCGAACTCGATGAGGTCAGCGACCAGCAGCTCGCCGCGCTCTCCCCGCACCTCACGCCGGACGTGCGCGGCGTGCTTACGATTCATGGCTCTGTCTCGAGCCGGGATGGTGTCGGGGGAACCGCTCCCGTGCGAGTCGCCGAGCAGCTGGCCGCGCTGACCGAGCGCGTGCGACTTCTCGCTCTCTCGTTCCGGTCGGCGAGCAGGAGCCCGGAATGACCATCGGCCGTGGTCGCGAGCGTCCGGAGAAGCGCCCGCCGAAGTACCCGTGGATCATTCCGACCGTTGCCATCGTGGCCTTCGCTGTCGTCGTGGCCGCCATCGTCGACGCCGCCATGAACGGCATCCGGCTGTTCTAGCCAGACCGGTGCTTAGACGGATGGGTGTCTCGACTTCATGAGCGCCGTTGGCGTGCCGAACCGTGACTTCTTCGCCGCATCCGCTCTGGATGTCGCCCCGCGACTTCTGGGTGCGCGGCTCACGCACGAGACCGCGCACGGCGCCGTCACGCTCCGGATCACCGAGGTCGAGGCGTACGTCGGTGATGGAGTCGACCCTGGCTCGCACGCGTTCCGGGGCCAGACCAGGCGGAATGCCGCGATGTATGGTCCGCCCGGGCACCTCTACGCCTACTTCACGTATGGGATGCACGTCTGCGCGAACGTCGTCTGCTCCCCGGCCGGGGAGGCGTCGGCGGTGCTGCTTCGAGCGGGCGAGGTCGTTGAGGGTGTCGAGATTGCGCGCGAGCGCCGTGGCCTCGCTGTCGCGGAGCGCGATCTTGCGAGGGGACCGGCTCGCCTGGTCGTCGCGCTCGGCATCGGGCTTGACGACGATGGCGCAGACCTGCTCGATCCGCCGTTCTCGCTCAGACTCCCAGAAGATCAGGGTCCCTCAGCGACGGGACCGCGCACCGGGGTCAGCGGTGCGGGCGGAAGCGATGGCTTTCCCTGGCGGTTCTGGGTCCCGGGGGATCCGACGGTCTCGCCGTATCGAAGGCATGCGCGGGCATTTCCCGACGCGAAGACCTAGCGCGAGGCGAGCAGCGTGATTCCTGCGCAGGCGCACGCCCAGCTGAAACTCACGAGTGTTCCGATGATGAATCGCTCGCGCGCCTCTGGCGCATCGAGTTCCGTGAACCGGCCGACACCCTTGATCGCGATGATGATGGCGAGTGCGGTCGGGAAGCCTGCCATGACAGACCCGGCGATGGCCAGTCGTTCGAGGAAGCCGATGGTGGTTCCGCCGCGAAGCACCTCGTGGGTTCCGCCGAACTGCGGGGTGTCCTCGCGATCAGGTACGACGATGCCGCCGTGTGCGCCTGCGGCGACGCTGCCGCGCGAGGCGAGCGCCAGGATGAGCTGTGCGGCCGGGCCGCCACCGACGATGGCAAGCGCGAGGCTTGCGATTCCGAGAAGCACGTGCACGAGCGGGGGCGCGCTCGGCCCTGGAATGCTGAGCACGGCCAAGGCGACCGCCAGCGCGCCGGCCGATGCGTAGACGAGTGGCCGACGCGGGAACCTCAGCGCAAAAGCGGCACAGCACAGGCTGACCATGACGAGAAGCAGGGCCGCGGCCCAGTACGAGACAGCCCCCAGGATGCTGACGATCTGGAAGAAATACGGGATCATTCGTGCGCGTCCGTTCCTGTGCTGGCTCGATCGAGATTCTCCAACAGCCTAGTCAGGGCACCGATCGAAGCGAGCTCGAGCCGGATGCCAGCTGCGCGGGCACGCGAACTGACGGAGGGGGGCGTGATCCCGAGCCGTACGGCCGCCTCGCTCTGTGCCATGCCGGCCGAGATGAGGTCGTAGAGCTCCCAGCCGGCGGGCGACCGGCGCTCGCGCAACAGGAGCAGCAGGTTCACGAGCGCTTCGGCATCCTCGCCGCCTGGCCACGTCTGGCCGGCCTCGTCGGCACTGCGTGCTTCGATTGCAAACCGCGTCTGCTGCTTCTTGGCACGGCTCACGGCATCGCGGGCCGCGAAGAAGGCCTCACCGCTTGCCTCGCGCGTCGCGCTCGGCAGGGGGAGGCGGATGCCGCCGCAGCCGAGTCCGACACTCCACTGCCCGGTCCGCGTGAGTTCGAGCACGAGGGCGAGGGCCGTGCCTGCGTCGTCGGTCAGCGCTTGGATCTCGTCTCCGGCGTTGCGGTCTGCCGGTAGCAGGAGGCGCCCACCGTGGTCACGGTTGATACTGTCCCTCGTCGATCCCGCGACGTCGGTTGTCGACCTGCTGTCGATCTGGTCGGCCGTGATGACGAACATGTGATCCCCTCGGCCTGGAGTCGTCGCTTGAACTAAGTGCCCCAGGGCTTACTGGCAGTGTATTCGATTTATAGACCTAATCAAGGTCATATTAGAGCCACAGGCCAAAGCTCACGGCGGTCGTCGCTTCTGCTGTCACGCGCGCTGATACTGTAAATCTCGTGTCTGACACCGCGATTCTCCCTGCACAGTCCAATGACGACTCCTTCGAGGATGTCTGGGATGAGCTGGTCTGGCGTGGTCTCATTCACGTCTCGACGGATGAAGCCGCGCTCAAACAACTCCTCGCGGGAGAGCCGATCACCTACTACTGCGGCTTCGACCCGACGGCGCCCAGTCTGCACCTCGGCAATCTGGTCCAATTGCTGGTGATGCGCCGCCTGCAGCTCGCCGGTCATCGCCCGCTCGCTCTCGTGGGCGGCTCCACGGGCCTCATCGGTGACCCGAAACCCACGGCCGAGCGCACGCTCAACACCAGGGAGCTCGTCGCGGAGTGGGTCGGCTTCTATGAGAAGCAGGTTTCACGGTTCCTGAGCTTCGATGGCGACAATCCAGCCAGGCTGGTCAACAACCTCGACTGGACCGCACCGCTCTCCGCGATCGACTTCCTTCGCGAGGTCGGCAAGCACTACCGCGTCGGCGCCATGCTCAAGAAGGATGCCGTCAGCGCGCGCCTCAACTCGGACGAAGGCATCAGCTACACGGAGTTCAGCTACCAGATCCTGCAAGGGCTCGACTTCCTCGAGCTGTACCGCAGCTACGGATGCGTCCTGCAGACGGGCGGCAGCGACCAGTGGGGCAACCTCACGAGTGGGACGGACCTGATCCGTCGCGCCGAACATGTCAGCGCGCACGCCATCGGCACGCCGCTCATCACCAACAGCGACGGGACCAAGTTCGGCAAGAGCGAGGGCAACGCCATCTGGCTCGATCCGGCGCTGACGAGCCCGTACGCGATGTACCAGTTTTGGCTCAACACCGATGACGCCGACGTCATCGACAGGCTCAAGATCTTCACCTTCTTCGACCGCGCCGAGATCGAACGACTCGCGGATGCAGTTGCGACCGAGCCGTTCAAGCGCGAAGCGCAGCGCGCGCTCGCCTACGACGTGACGAGCCTCGTGCACGGAACGGCAGCGACGGATGCCGCCATTGCGGCGACGCATGCGCTCTTCGGCCAGGGCGAGTTGTCCGAACTCGACACGACGACACTTGAGGCAGCGCTCCGTGAGCTCCCGAACACCACGACAGTGCGCACGGCGACAATCTCGCAGCTGCTCGTCGACACGAACCTGACGAAGAGCCTCGGGGAAGCGCGCCGCGCGATCGAACAGGGTGGTGTCTACCTGAACAACGCGAAGGTCGAAAGCGACCTCACGACTGTCGAGAGCGCGCTCCTTGACGGGCGGATGGCGGTTCTGCGCCGAGGGAAGAAGACCCTCGCCGGCGTCTTCGTGGAGTAGCGCGAAGCGCGACACTCCCGGGTGCGGCCCAGAGTTGCGAGCCTCTCCGAGCGTGCGTAAAGTAATCACACGTCACCCCAAAGGTGCGGAAGAGCTGCAGAGCTCTCCGGCCTCAAGCGGGGACAAAATCCTGAATCTAACGGTTGCATCCTCTTGTAGGTGCAATGGCGAAAGCTTAGGATTAAAAACCCACTCACTGAGCAGTCCTGTTGCTCGGTTCGCGTGATCGGTTGGGTCCGAATCTGGACCTCCGAACGGCGCAGAACCGCGATTTGACGGGGCTAGCGAGCGAGTGTAGGGTAGAGAAGTTGCCCCGAATTGATGGCCGTGAGGTTGGATTTTGGGTGCGTCCGATCCTTGAGAACTCAACAGCGTGCACAATGTCAAATGCCAAAAACCTCGTGCGTAGGCTCAACT
>JAVECW010000129.1 GCA_030841285.1 Microbacteriaceae bacterium | reverse complement strand
TGCTCGGACCTGTCGCGGCGCTGGACGGGATTCCCGCCTACCGGTTGTCGTTCGATTCGCGCCTGGCGGACCTGCCGCTCAAGAGGCACTGGGCAAGGCCGGTCGCAGCCGCGGTCGCGGCTCATCCGGGGCTCGTGCTCGACCTGCGGTCGCAAGGGTACGTCGGCCTCGGCCCTGCTCCGGTTCGCGACGACTCGTTGTATGTCCGGGTCGTCACGCGCGACGAGGACGGGCGTAAGCGCGCCCTCAACCACTTCAACAAACAGGCCAAGGGCCAGTTCGCGCGCGCCATCATCCAATCCGGCATCGAGCACGCTGACGCGCATGGGCTGCTCGAATGGGCCAGGGGCTGCGGTTTCGACGTGAGTGTCGAGGCGGGTGAGCTGGAACTCGCAGTGCAACGCGTGGTGGGTGCGCCGGGAAAGCTCATGGTCGCACTTCGATAGTTCGCTGGGAAGCCCCGTCGCACCATAAAACTGAGGTATGCTCAATGTTAGTGAAGTGCGATCATGCTTCGCAGCGAACAATGTGATCAGAGGAGGCAGCGAGCCGAGGCGAGACCGACTGGATCAGCGCGATCGTCCACGCGAATCCAGCTCGCCAATTCGTCGGGCCGGCGCATCGGTGGCCCAGTGCGAGTCCCTCGCACTGAGTCGATTGGTCGGATGCATGAGACACACGACATGTTCGCCTGCGGTCGGGCACGAGCGGACATGGTCACATGCGCGAGAATCCGGTGCATCGACAGGAGCGCCATGGCCGGCCCGACCTCTCCCGAGCGATCCGCGCCCGAGCCAACTCTGGCCTGAGAAATTCGGGCCTGAGACGTGTTCAGAGTTGTGCGCGCCAACAGCCGGCGATGTGATCGTCGACCATGCCGGTCGACTGCATGAGCGCATACATGGTCGTCGGACCGACGAAGCGAAAGCCGCTCCGGCGGAGTTCCACGCTCATGGCTGTGGACTCCGGTGTAACGGCGGGTAGGTCCGCGAAGCTCGCAGGCTTCGGACGGCCAGTGGCATCAGGCGCGAATCGCCACATGAACGCCGCGAGACTACCGTCCAAAGCGAGCGTCGCCTTCGCATTGCCGATAGTGGCCTCGATCTTGCCCCGATGACGGATGATCCGCTCATCCTGGAGAAGACGCTCGACGTCTTCGTCGGTCATGGCCGCGACGCGTTCGACGTCGAAACCGAAGAAGACCTCGCGGAACGCGGGGCGACGCCGGAGAATCGTGATCCAGGAGAGCCCGGCCTGAAAACCCTCCAGGCACAGCTTCTCGAACAGCGCCCTGCTGTCCCTCTGTTCGCGACCCCACTCCTCGTCGTGATAGCGCTCGTAGTCCGGGTCGTGCCCGACCCAGGCGCAGCGCGTGAGGCCGTCGTCGCCCACGATGAGGGGCGGACGGATGGGCTTCGCCCCGGCGTCGTCGATCGTCGCCGTTGGCGTTTTGCCCGTTGGCGCGATGTCCCGTGGTGTCGTCATGCGGCGAGGGTGATTCCCTCGTGGGCAAGGAGCCACAGCTTGGTCGGGATGCCTTCGCCACCGCTGTATCCCGTGATCTTGCCATTCGAGGAGAGCACGCGGTGGCAGCCGATGATGATGGGAATGGGATTCGAGCCAACCGCGCCGCCGATGGCACGCGCTGAACCGGGCTTGCCGATGTCATTGCCGAGTTCGCCGTACGAGGTGTACTCGCCCCAGGCCAGCGCGTCGAGGCGGCTCCACACCGCGCGCTGGAAGGCGGTGCCGAGGAGCCGGACCGGGAGGTTGAAGTCGCGTCGTGTTCCCGCGAAGTATTCGTGGAGCTGGCGAGCGGCCTCGGCCAGGACGGGAGTGGAGCGCTCGGGGTGCTCCTCGAATGGCAAGTGCCCCTTGCGCTCGATGGAAAGCGACGTGATGCTCTCGCCGTCGCTCGTGAGTTCGAGTCGGCCGATGGGGCTCTCTGTGCGAATGAGGTACGCGAATGAGCTGGTCATGCTTCGACTGTAGACCGCGTATCCGACTCGAACGCGCGGAAATCGGACATCGGTGGAGAGCGAGCCCTCACCGTCGCTGGGGAGGACGAGAAGGGGGCTCCGGCGGCGATAGCCTTATCGAATGTCACAGATCGAATACCGCAATCTCGGCGCCTCGGGACTCATCGTTTCCACGATCGGCCTTGGCTGCAACAACTTCGGACGAATCGGCACCGCAACGGAGAGCCAGGAAGGCACGAACGCCGTCATCGACGCGGCGATCGGCGCGGGAGTCACCCTGTTCGACACGGCCGATATCTATGGCGCGGAGCGGGGGCTCTCCGAGACCCTGATGGGCAACGCGCTCACGGGCAAGCGCGGCAGTATCGTGCTCGCAACCAAGTTCGGCATGGACATGGCAGGGACCAACGGCCCAGACTGGAACGCGCGCGGATCCAGGCGCTACGTCAGGCTCGCCGTCGAGGCCTCCCTTCGCAGGCTGCAGACCGACTGGATCGACCTCTACCAGTTGCACCAGCCAGACCCGAACACGCCCATCGAGGAGACGCTGGCCACGCTCGACGACCTCATTGCCGAAGGCAAAATCCGCTATATCGGCCACTCGAACCTCGCCGGCTGGCAGATTGCCGACGCAGAGTACATGGCCAGGCTGCACGGGCATCCGAAGTTCATCTCGGCGCAGAACGAGTACAGCCTCCTGGTGCGCGATGCCGAGAAGGAGGTGCTGCCCGCTGTCAATGCATACGGGCTGGGCTTCCTGCCGTTCTTCCCGCTGTACAACGGCCTGTTCACGGGCAAGTTCAGCCGCGAGGGTGGTCCGGCCGACAGCCGCATCATGATGATCCGGAAGCATCTCGCTGACAACGCTCCCTGGGACACCATCGACCGCTACCAGGCGTTCTGCGAGGAGCGCGGCGTGAGCATGCTCGAAGCGACCTTCGCCTGGCTGCTCGCGCAGCCAGGGCTCTCGAGTGTCATCGCCGGCGCGACGAAGCCGGAGCAGATCATCCAGAACGCGGATGCCGCAACGGCCTGGAAGCCGAGCGACGCCGAAATCGCGGAGATCTCGAGTCTCTTCGCGCCTGCCTAGTCGCCCCAGGGGTCACGAACTCGGCCTCGGCGCTTACGATCCGCCTGAGTGACTGCCATGCTGGTAGTCGGCGTTGTCTAGCCGGTCTGGTCCAGCCGGTGTGGCCTACTCGAGACGGAGGGCCCTGTGCACGATGCTGCGAGCCTCATGCTGAAGCGTGTCGATCGTTTCGTGCGCGAGCGAATCAGGCCAGCCGTGTACCGCGAGACAGCAGCAGTCGAGATCACCGCGTGGAGCGTTCCAGACGAGCCGGTACCCTTCGCGGCGGCCATGGGCAAGGACTACCGGCCGTTTGCGGTGGGGGACGAGTGGGGTCCGCCGTGGGGCACGGTCTGGTTCCATATCGTGGGCCAGGTGCCGAGCGGATGGGCGGTGGATGGGACCCGACCGGAGCTCGTCGTCGACCTGGGTTTCGTCGCAACCCCGCCCGGCTTCCAGGCGGAGGGAACCGCGTACACGCCGGATGGCGTCATCATCAAGGCGATCGAGCCGGCCAACCAGTACGTGCCGGTCGGGCGGGGCGCGGTCGACGTGTACCTGGAGGCCGCCTCGAATCCGGCCAACGCCGGTGACTTCAGCTTCTCCCCGACCGTGCTCGGCGACAAGGCAACCGCGGGCCGAGACCCGCTCTATCGCCTGAACCGTCTCGAGCTTGGCCTGCTCGACGTCGAGGTCTTCGAGCTCCTGCACGACATCTGCGCGCTCGTCGGCCTCGCGCGCGAGCTGCCAACCACGCTCCCGCGCCGGGCCCAGATCCTGCGGGCGCTCGGGCGGGCGCTCGAGGCGCTCGATCCGGATGATGTGGCCGGTACGGCTGCGGATGGGCGGGCTGCGCTCGCCGGCGTTCTCGCGCAGCCCGCGTACGCCAGCGCGCACCGCGTGAGTGCCGTCGGCCACGCGCACATCGATTCCGCCTGGTTGTGGCCGGTGCGCGAGTCGGTGCGGAAGGTGGCGCGCACCTTCTCGAACGTGCTCGCGCTCATGGAGGACGATGCGGAGTTCGTGTTCACGGCGTCATCCGCCCAGCACTATGCCTGGGTACAGGAGCACCACCCCGAGCTGTTCGAACGGGTCAAAGCGCAGGTCGCTGCCGGACGATTCGTGCCGGCGGGCGGCATGTGGGTCGAGTGCGACACCAACCTGGTCGGCGGCGAGGCCATGGTGCGACAGTTCGTGACGGGCAAGCGATTCTTCATCCAGCACCTCGGTGTCGAGCCGCTCGACGTCTGGCTGCCTGACTCATTCGGCTATTCGGCAGCCCTGCCTCAGATCTTCGCGGCGGCCGGTTCGCGATGGTTCTTCACGCAGAAGCTCTCCTGGAACCAGACGAATCGGATGCCGCACCACACCTTCCTCTGGGAGGGCATCGACGGCACTCGCATCTTCACGCACTTCACGCCATCCGACACGTACAACTCGGAGCTGTCCGCGGCCGACCTGGCCAGGGCGGAACGCCAGTTCGACGAGGGCGGCGCCTCGAACACGTCGCTCATCCCGTTCGGATGGGGTGATGGCGGCGGCGGCCCGACGAGGGAGATGCTCGCGGCGGCGCACCGCACAAGCGACCTCGAGGGCTCACCGAGGACGGAGCTGAGCTCACCGAGCCGCTTCTTCGAGGCCGCGGAAGCGGAGTACGCCGACCCTCCCGTCTGGTCGGGAGAGATGTACCTGGAGCTGCACCGGGGCGCGTATACCTCCCAGGCGCGTACCAAGCGTGGCAATCGCAGGAGTGAACACCTGTTGCGTGAGGCGGAGCTGTGGGCGGCGCTCGCGACCATCCGCGCTGGCGAGGACTATCCGTACGAGCTTCTGGACCAGGCCTGGAAGATGGTGCTCCTGCAACAGTTCCACGACATCCTTTCCGGCACGTCGATCGCGTGGGTCCACCAGGAGGTGGAGCGCAATTACGAGGCGATCCGCCAGCTCCTCGAGTTCCAGATCGGACTCTCACTTGCACGGCTCGCCGGCGACGGCGACGAGGAGGTGACGTTCAACGCAGGCCCGTATTGGCGCGAGGGCGCGCCGGCGTTCGGCGGGGCGCCGTCTGGGTCGACCGGGGCGAGCATCGTCACCGAGACGGAAGACGGGTTCGTCCTGGAGAACTCGCGCGTGCGCATCCTGGTCGATCGGCGGGGGCTCATCGTGTCGGCCAGGGATCTCGACGCCGACCGCGAGGTCATGCCGCCCGGCGTCGCAGGCAACGTGCTCCAGCTATTCAGGGACACACCAACGCAGTGGGATGCCTGGGACATCGACGCGGAGTACGCGCATTCCGGGCGTGAACTCCTCGAGGCAGAGAGCGTGGGACTCACGGATGACGGCCGCGCGGTTCGCGTCGTGCGCTCGACGGGCGCATCCCGCATCGTGCAGGAATTGAGCCTCAACGACCAGAACGGCGCGCTCGAGATCCTGACGAGCGTGGACTGGCGCGACAGGCAGAAACTGCTCAAGCTCGCCTTCCCGTTCGACGTGCACGCTGAGCGTGCGGCATCCGAGATCCAGTTCGGGCATGTGTACCGGCCGACGCACACGAACACCTCATGGGATGCCGCGAGGTTCGAGACCGCTGCGCACCGCTGGGTGCACGTGGGGGAGACGGGCTTCGGCGTCGCTGTCGCCAACGACGTGACATACGGTCACGACATGAGTCGCACGACGCTTCCGGATGGCCGTACCGCCACGACCGTGCGGCTCTCACTCCTGCGCGCCCCACTCTATCCAGACCCCGGTGCAGACCAGGGAATGCACGAATTCAGGGTGTCCGTGTTGATCGGTGCTGGCATCGCCGAAGCCATTGCCGAGGGTTACCGACTCAACCTGCCGCTGCGCAGGGTTCGCGGTGCCGGCCCGGTGGAATCCCTGCTGTCGGTCGACAACCCCGCGGTGGTCGTCGAGGCGGTCAAGCTTGCGGAGGATCGCTCCGGCGACGTGATTGTGCGCCTGTACGAGGCGTACGGTTCGCGCACGAGCGCGAAGCTCGTTCCCGGATTCGACTGGCTCGGAGTTGTCGAGACCGACCTGCTCGAACGCTCCCTGTCGTTCACGGCTGCCGTCATCAGCGAGTCGGAGCGCGAGGTCGACCTCTCGCTTCGCCCGTTCCAGCTCGTGACGCTGCGCTTCGCCAGGGCGTAGTCGTGGGGCGTGCCGCTGCAGTTGGCGAGCGCAGCGCCGGCGAGCGCAGCGCTAGCGCCCGACGAGCGGCGCGATCAGGCGGGCGGTGAGCGAGCTCCGGCGCGTGACCTGTTCCTCGACATCCGCGAATTGCATCCCGAGGAGGCCGGCGTTAGTGCCGAGGAAGCGCAGCGGCTCCGGCTCCCACCGCGGTGAGCGGTGGTTGACCCACGGCAAGCGGGTGAGCTCGGTCTCCTCGCCCATGATGAGGTCGGCGAGCGTGCGCCCGGCCAGGTTCGTCGTGCTCAGGCCGTCGCCGACGTAGCCGCCCGCCCAGGCCATGCCGCTCGAGCGGTGGTAGCCGACGCTCGCGTGCCAGTCGCGCGTGACGCCGAGCGGTCCGCCCCACTCGTGGGTGATGTGGGCAGATCCGATGGCGGGGAAGAGGCCGACGAGCGCTCTGTGCAGGTGGTTGCTCACGCGGGTGGCCCGATCGTATGAGGGGCGGATGGCGCTGCCCCAGTGATAGCGCGCGCCGCGCCCGCCGAACGCGAACCTGTTATCCGCTGTACGTTGCCCATAGATGAGGAGGTGGCGGAAGTCGCTGAAGGTTTGGCCGGGTTCGAGTCCGATGCGCTGCCAGGTCTCCTCCGGAAGCGGCTCGGTCGCGATCATGAGCGAGTAGAGCGGAAGGACAGCGCGCCTGACTTGCGGAAGCGTCGATCCATAGCCCTCCGTAGCGTTGACCACCGTCTTCGCTTGAATGGTGCGCTGCCCGTGCGCGGTTGACACGCGCACCTCGCGCGCACTCCAGCCCGACACCTCGGTCTGCTCGTAGATGGCAACGCCGAGCGCCTCCACTGCCCTGGCCAGCCCCCGCACGAGCTTGGCCGGCTGGACGCTCGCGCAGTCCGGCGTGAAGGTTGCGGCGCTTGCCGCCGCCCCGGGAAATTGCGCGCCAACCGTATCCGATCCCAAGAGGGTTACCCGGTCGACGTCGAAGAGGTGGGCTTCCGCGACCTCGTCGCGTGCGCTTGCGAGCTGGGCGCCCGACCGCACGAACGTGACGGTGCCGCCCTTGACGAAATCGCAGTCGATGCCTTCTGCCGCTGTTGCACGGCCGACCTCGTCGACGGTGTCGATCATCGCCCTGCGCATCGCGACGGCCGCCTCGAAGCCGTAGCGAGCCTCGAGCGCGGATGCCGAGAGCGGGAACAGGGTCGAGCACCAGCCCCCGTTGCGGCCGGATGCGCCGAAGCCGGCGATGTTCTTCTCGAGGACGGCGACCTCGAGGGAAGGATCCGCCTTCTTGAGGTAGTACGCGGTCCAGAGGCCGGTGAGGCCTCCTCCCACGATGCAGACGTCCACGGAGACATCCGCAGAGAGGGCCGCGCGGGGGACCAGGTCATCGAGGCCGGACGCCACGAGCGAGTCGAACCAGAAGCTGACGTTCCGATAGTCCCGTGCTGTCATGCTGGTCGACGCGGCCTGATTCTCGACGCGGTTCAGAGCCGGGTCCATGCTTCCGACAACACACCGCGCAGGATCTGCGCGATCTCGGCGAATTCGGCGGGCCCCGTCGTCAGCGGTGGAGCGAGCTGCACGACCGGGTCGCCCCTGTCGTCTGCCCGGCAGTACAGGCCGGCGTCGAAGAGCGCCTTGGAGAGGAATCCGCGCAGCAGGCGCTCCGACTCGTCGTCGTCGAAGGTCTCCTTTGTCGACTTGTCCTTCACGAGCTCGATGCCGAAGAAATAGCCGTCGCCACGCACGTCACCGACGATCGGAAGGTCGAGGAGCGTCTCGAGTTCGGCGCGGAACAGCGGCGAATTCTCGCGCACGCGCTCGTTGAGCTTCTCCTCCTCGAAGATGTCGAGGTTGGCCAGGGCGACTGCGGCTGAGACCGGATGCCCGCCGAAGGTGTAGCCATGGTAGAACGACGTGCTGCCGTGCTTGAACGGCTCGTAGATCCTGTCGCTGATGATCGTTGCGCCGATGGGGGAGTACCCGCTCGTCATGCCCTTGGCACACGTGATCATGTCCGGCTGGAACCCGTACGTTGTGGACGCGAACCAGTTGCCGATTCGTCCGAAGCCAGTGATGACCTCGTCCGCGACCAGCAGCACGTCGTATTTGTCGCAGATTTCGCGCACTCTCTGGAAGTAGCCGGGGGGTGGCGGGAAGCATCCGCCGCTGTTCTGCACCGGCTCGAGGAAGATCGCGGCGACCGTCTCCGGGCCTTCGAAGTTGATCATCTCCTCGATGCGGTTGGCCGCCCACTGGCCGAACGCATCGAGGTCACCAGCGAAGCCCATCTCCTCGGCGCGGTAGAAATTCGTGTTCGGCACGCGGAAACCGCCCGGCGTTACCGGCTCGAACATCTCCTTCATGGCGGGGATGCCCGTGATCGCGAGCGCGCCCTGCGGGGTGCCGTGGTAGGCGACGGCCCGAGAGATCACCTTGTGCTTGGTCGGCCTGCCCTGCAGCTTCCAGTAGTACTTGGCCAGCTTGAATGCCGTTTCGACGGCCTCGCCGCCGCCCGTCGAGAAGAACACGCGGTTGAGGTCGCCTGGCGCGTAGCTCGCGAGCCGGTCGGCCAGCTCGATGGCATTCGGATGCGCATAGGACCAGATCGGGAAGAACGCGAGCTCCTCTGCCTGCTTGGCGGCAACCTCGGCCAGGCGCTTGCGGCCGTGACCGGCGTTGACGACGAAGAGGCCCGAGAGCCCGTCGATGTACTTGCGGCCGTTCGAGTCCCAGATGTGGTGTCCCTGGCCCCTGGTGATGATGGGCACGCCGTGGCCGTCCTCGAGGGTCGATTGGCGCGCGAAGTGCATCCAGAGGTGGTCCTTGGCCTTCTGCTGCAGATCGGCGTTGTCGAAGCCGGTCGCGGATGGCGCGGGGGTCGTGCTCGTGCTGCCCGCCGTACCGGATTTGCTCAGTGTCATCGTGTTCCCCAGTTGTAGAACTGCTTGTGAAGTTTCAGATAGACGAACGTCTCGGTCGAGAGCACGCCGTCGAGCGTGCGGATCTCCGAGTTGAGCATCGTGATGAGGTCGTTGTCGTTCTCGCAGACCACCTCGGCGAGGATGTCGAACGTCCCTGCCGTGAGCACGACGTAGTCGACGGCCGGCATGGCCGAGAGCTTGTCGGCCACGACGCGCGTGTCGCCGCTCACGCGGATCCCGATCATGGCCTGGCGGTAGAAGCCGAGCTGCATCGGGTCGGTGACGGCGACGATCTGCATGACGCCGGAGTCGGTGAGCTTCTGGACGCGCTGGCGCACGGCGGCCTCGCTGAGGCCGACCGCCTTCCCGATTTCCGCGTACGACCGGCGTCCATCCGACTGCAGTTGCTCGATAATCGACTTGGAAACATCATCGATCTGCACCGGTTTCGCGGAATTCGACGCTTTCGGGGTGCTCATGGCTCGATTCTGTCAGTGTAAGGAGCCTTCGGCAAGCGGATCCGCATCTTTATGGCCATTTCACAGACGAAATCAGTAGACTGGCTGCATGAGTACGCGTGAGCTTCGCAACTTTGTCAACGGCGCCTTTGTGGAGTCGAAGTCGTCCAATCGCCTCGACCTGGTGGATCCGGCGACCGAGGAGGTCTACGCGACGTCGCCCGTGTCATCCGCCGAGGATGTCAAAGCGGCGTTCTCTGCCGCGAAGACCGCTTTCGGCGAATGGGGTGACACGACGCCTGCGGAGCGCCAGCTCGCACTCTTCCGCATCGCCGATGCGATCGAGGCACGCGCTGAGGAGTTCGCCGACCTTGAGTCGCAGGACACCGGCAAGCCTCGGGCCACCCTTGTCGACGACGAGATCATGCTCTCGGTCGACCAGATCCGCTTCTTCGCCGGTGCCGCTCGCACCCTCGAGGGCAAGTCGGCCGGCGAATACATGCGGGACCACACGTCGTTCATCCGCCGCGAGCCCATCGGTGTCGTCGGCCAGGTGACGCCGTGGAACTACCCGCTCAACATGGCGGTGTGGAAGTTTGCGCCCGCGGTCGCTGCCGGCAACACGACCGTTCTGAAGCCCTCCGACACCACGCCATCCTCCACGCTCCTGCTGGCAGAAGTCATCGCCGAGTTCGTGCCCGCCGGTGTGGTCAACGTGATCACGGGCGACCGCTCGACGGGCACCGCCATGGTCGAGAGCACGATTCCGCAGATGATCTCGATCACCGGGTCGGTGCGCGCGGGCATGGAGGTCGCCACCTCGGCGGCCAGTGATCTCAAGCGCGTGCACCTCGAGCTTGGTGGCAAGGCTCCGGTCATCGTCTTCAACGACGCGGATGTCGAGCGCGCGGTCGAGGGAATCGTTGCTGCCGGCTACTTCAACGCGGGCCAGGATTGCACGGCCGCAACGCGCCTGCTCGTGCAGGAAGGCATCCACGACGAGTTCGTCGCGGCGCTCGCTGGGTACGCACGGGTGAACGCCACGACGGGCCCGCCGAACGAGGACGGCATCCTGTTCGGCCCGGTCAACAACGTCAACCAGCTTGCGCAGGTCACGGGCTTCATCGACCGACTGCCGGACAACGCCACCATCGAGCTGGGCGGCCACCGTGTTGGCACGAAGGGGTATTTCCACGAGGCGACGATCGTCTCGGGGCTAGACCAGAAGGACGAGGCGATCCAGCGCGAGATCTTCGGGCCGGTCATCACGGTCCAGAAGTTCACCGATGAGAACCAGGCGATGCGCTGGGCAAACGACGTGCAGTACGGGCTCTCGTCGTCGGTGTGGACGCGCGACCACGGCCGCGCCATGCGCTTCGCGAAGGGACTCGACTTCGGCTGCGTTTGGATCAACACGCATATCCCGCTCGTCGCCGAGATGCCGCACGGCGGATTCAAGCACTCGGGCTACGGCAAGGATCTCTCGCTCTACGGCTTCGAAGATTACACTCGAATCAAGCACGTCATGAGCTACATCGGCTCGTAAGCGGACGGCAGGTTGGGGGAATCGCGAGTGGTCCCCGGCTATACCCGGTACGCGCAGGCCTCGGCCAGTCCGCGCTGGCTCTTCGTCTCCGGGCGTTCCTTCGTTGCTGCGGTGAGTCCCGAGGTCACGAAGTCGGTCCTGGATGCCCTGTGGAGGCTTGCCGAATCCGACCGCGCGCCGATCGAGTCGATTGTTGGTGCGTTTCCGCTGACCGGTGAGGCTGCCGTGCGATCGTTCGCAGTGGTGAGTCTCGGGAGCGTCGATGACGCATCGAACGAGATGACGGCAACCGCGGTTGTTCGTGGCGCCGCGAGCGTCGACATCTTCTCAGTTGGCGGTTCCCGGAGGTTTGCCGCGGCCGGCGTCGAGCCCTGGGTGCTGGCCGACTTCCGCTCGGTGACAGGCGTCGTCATTGGCGGAGGAGACCATCCGACCGGGGAGGTGCCGCAGGGCATGGCGGGGGGCCTTCCGCTTGCCTTGGGCGTCGTCGAAGGCGATCTGCTTGCCTGGTCGCTCGCTCCGATTGAACATGCCGATCCGGCAGCAGAGGCGGCATCGCGCGCGGGGTCGAGCGCCGAGCTCGTCGATGACCCGGACGCAACCATCATCCGGTCGCACGTCGTGAGCCCCAGGGTGGCGCACGACGTCGACCTCGAGTCCGCGTTCGATGACGCCACGATCCTGCGCAAGCGTGCGCCGGAGCGTCCGATCGCACCGGGAGACCGGATCGCATTCCGCGTCGGCCCTGGCGTTCCGCGCACGCTCGATGCGCCGACGTTCATCGGTCGAGAGCCGAGCGCGCCGCGCATCCCGGTTGGCCCGTCGCCCCGGCTCGTCGCGGTCGAGTCTCCGACGCAGGTGGTCTCCTCGACGCATCTGCAGCTCCAGCAGGTGGGCGACGCGGTCGTCGTCACCGACCTTCGCTCGACCAATGGCACGATCGTTACCGGGCCGGGGGTCGACCGGGTGCGCCTGCGCCCTGGTGAGTCGCGTGTCGTCCTCCCTGGTACGACGGTTGACATTGGTGACGGTAATATCATCGAGATCATTCCTGCCGGGGGATACATGATCGTCCATCCGACTGATTCGACCGGGAGAGGATCCGCGTGACCCAGATCGGTCGTAGCAACAGACGCCACAACGTCGTCGTGCCAGGCGGGGGAGGCGCGCGCGTGGGTCTCTCCTGGGCCGCGCTCAGCGACAAGGGCTACCGCCGCGCAGTCAACGAGGACAGCCTCCTGGCGAAAGCTCCCATCTTCGCCGTCGCGGATGGCATGGGAGGGCACTCGGCGGGCGATTTCGCGAGTGCGGCGGTCGTCACGCGGCTCGCCGAGCAGGTTTCGGTCGACTTCGTCGAAGAGGACGCGATAAACGGAGCGCTGCGCGCGGCGGTCGACGACATGAGTCGCGGCGTCGGCGAGACCGATCTCGGGACGGGGACGACCGTGACGGGAATCGCGCTCGCCCTCGTCGACGGTATTGCGCGCTGGCTTGTCTTCAACATCGGGGATTCGAGGGTCTACCAGTTGGCGGACGGTGACCTGCAGCAACTCACGACCGATCATTCGATCGTGCAGGAGCTGTTGGATGCCGGTGCCATCACCCCGGCCGAGGCCGAGGTGCACCCGCACAGCAACGTCATCACGCGCGCCGTTGGCTTCAACGAGGACCCGGTGCCGGACTACTGGCTCATCCCGATCGTTGTGGGTGCCCGCCTGCTGGTGTGCTCTGACGGGCTTACGAAGGAGTTGACGGAGCACGGGATCTCGCACTTCCTCGGTGACGGCAGCTCTCCGCTCGACGCGGCACAGCAGCTGATGGATGCGGCGCTCGGCAACGGTGGTCGCGACAACGTAACCGTCGTCGTGGTCGATGTGCTCGAGACGCCGGAGAGCAATTCACACAGCGAGGGCGGATCGCGGCGCAGCCTGCGCCGGCACTGATTCGCAGGCGGTATCGCGACCCCCGACTTGGGGGTACGACGAGCGCCCCCAAGTCGGGGAACGACCCGTCGGGCAGCGCGATTGGCTGCCTAGAATGGGGGAACGTTTGCCGTTGGCCCGGATCGGCAGACGGTGGTGAGGTGGACGACACAGTTTCGAGCGAGTCTGCGGGAGGCGATATGGCCAGACGTTTGCCATCTCAACCGCCGAACCTTCCCGGTTTCTCGTATGTTCGGATCCTCGGATCCGGCGGCTTTGCCGATGTCTTCCTGTACGAGCAGAACCTCCCGCGGCGCCAGGTCGCGGTCAAGGTGATGCTGGCCGAGGTCGTTACGAGCCAGGTGCGCCAGATGTTCCAGGCGGAGGCCAACCTCATGGCCCAGCTGAGTCCGCATCCGTCGATTCTCACGGTCTACCAGGCTGGGGTGTCATCCGACGGTCGCCCATACCTGGTAATGGAACTCTGCTCTGCCGCAATCGGCCAGCGCTACCGCGACGAGCCGCTCGCTCTTCCGGTCGTCCTTGGCATTGGGATCAGGATCGCGAGCGCCGTCGAGACGGCGCATCGGTCGGGGGTCCTGCACCGGGACATCAAGCCATCGAATATCCTCACCACGGCGTACGGACACCCCGTTCTCAGCGATTTCGGTATTGCGGCGACCCTGGGTGAGGCGGAGTCGAGTGAGGCGGTCGGCCTGTCGATCCCGTGGTCTGCCCCCGAGGTCCTCCTCGATGAGACGTCCGGCACGGTTGCGAGCGAGGTCTGGGCGCTGGGTGCAACCATTTACTCCCTGCTGGCCGGGCGGTCGCCGTTCGAGGTTTCGGGCAAGGACAATACCCCGGCCGACCTCATTGCGCGGATCACGAAGTCGAAGCCGCAGCCGATCGGGCGTGAAGACCTGCCGCACAGGCTTGAGGCGATCCTCAGTCGTACCATGTCGAGGAAACCAGAGGCACGACAGCGCAACGTGCTGGAGCTCATTCGCGAGCTGCAGTCGGTCGAGACTGAGCTCGGTCTTGTGCAGACGCCCATCGAAGTCGCCGTGGACGATTGGGCGCTCGCAACGTCTGCAAATCCGGACGATCGCACGCGCATCAAGGGCGTGGTCAGCGTCGACCCCTCCGGAGGCAGGCGAAAGCGGAAGGTTCCAGCGGGCGTCATCGCGACGCGCACGCCACCCGGCACGCTCCCGCGGCAGAGTGCGGGAAGCGGCGCGAGCAGGGAGCCGGAGGCACCCGGTCGATGGACCAAGGCACTCGTCTGGTCGCTCGTCGCATGCTCGGTGCTCGTCGTGCTGCTCGGATCGACGGCTGCGTTCGTGCTCGTGCGGGTTGCGGCGAACGGGGAGATCCCCACTGTGCGTAACGTTTCCGGCAGAGTCGACAGCGGCACCGTCATCTTCTCCTGGAACGACCCCGGTCTCCAAGCCCAGGATGCGTACCAGGTGAGCGTGGGAACCGCGCCGCCCAGCATCCAGCGCGGCACCGAGTTCCGCGTCGACCTCGGTACGGCCGGCAGGGTCTGCATCACGGTGACCGTCAATCGTGACGGCAAGACCGGGCAGCCCAGCACCCCGAAGTGCGTCGACTCGGCAAGCGGGACATGATCCGGAAGTGGCTCGCTTCCCATAAGTCGCTCGTCGCCACGGCGACGAGCGGCTCCGTCATCGTTGCGCTCGTCACCACGGCCGCCATCGTCTCTGGCGGGTACCCGGCGCAGCAGATGAACCTGGGCGACGCGGCCGTGTGGGTCGCCAGTCAGACCAGACAGCTTCTCGGGCGCGCGAATACCGAGATCCTCCAGCTCAACTCGGTCGTGCCTTCTGCCGGCCATGCCGTGAACGTCGTGCAGGACGGCAGCAATGTCCTGATGGTCGACCTCGGCAATAATACGGTCGGCGTCGTCGACCCCGCGACGGGCGAGGCTGGAAAGACCGTGCCGCTGCCGGCCCGCCAGCCGAGCGTCCAGCTCGCGGGTAGCCGCGTGGCGATCTCTTCGGCCGTGACCGGTCAGGTCTGGCTCATGCCTTTTGCCCAGTTGCCCTCCTTCGACGCGAGCTCGGGGCCGACGATCGACCTCGGCGGGCGCGCGATCACGACCATGGATCCCAGCGGGACCCTGTTCACGTTCCTGCCGGACACGGGAGTCATCCACCGCATCGACAGCACAAGCGGCGGAGGCGTCAGCACGACGGTCAAGGTTGCTGCGACCGGTAACGGCACGAACGACAGCATGACCACGATCGCCGGGCATTGGGCACTGCTCGACCCCGATGCGAAGAAACTGTACCTGCCGAGCGGTGCCGTCGATCTCAGCGCCGAGCTGGCAGGCGCAACGAATCCGGTCCTGGAGCAGCCGAGCACAACGGGCGACACGGTTTACATCGCTTCGTCGACGGGCCTGATCGGCGTGCCGGTGGCCGGGGGCAGCCCACGCACGTTCCTCTCGTCGGACCTCGGCCGGGCCGCGGCCCCCGCCCTCGTGCAGGGCTGCGTGTACGCCGCTTGGGCAGACGGAACGACCTGGAGCGACTGCGGGGGAGCACCCGCTGGCCAGCGTGGCACGCTTGCCGGTATGCCGAGCGGCGCCGAGCTGGCGCTCAGGATCAACGGCCAGCGCGTGGTGGCGAATGACACGAAGTCCGGTGCGACCTGGGCCGTGCAGCGCGGAAACGCAGCCATCAACAACTGGGACGAGCTGGTCACCAAGAAGACCAATCAGCAACAGGTCGCGCAGAACAAGCAGGACACCCCACCCCAGTACGAGAAGAGCCAGCTGCCCCCCGTTGCCGTCGATGACCAGTTCGGAGCGCGGCCCGGCCGCGTGACGACGCTCCCCGTGCTGCTGAACGACTACGACCCGAACGGTGACGTGCTCGTCGTCGACTCCTTCGGGGGGATTCCTGCGTCGGCCGGGCGGGTCGACCTGGTGAACAACAACCAACAGCTGCAGATCACGCTGCCGGATACGGCCAGCGGCACGCTGAGCTTCGACTACACCATCTCGGACGGACACGGGGGCAGCGCGACAGCGAAGGTCACCGTGACGGTGCGGTTGCCCACCGAGAACTCTCCGCCCGTGCAGGCGCGCGCAACCAAGGCGATCGTGCAGGCCGGGGGGCGCGTCACGACCCAGGTGCTCGGCGACTGGTACGACCCGGACGGAGACCCGTTCTTCCTGGCCGGCGCAACCGTGCAGGGGCCGGATGCCGTCAGCTTCACCGCGCAGGGTGCTGTCGTGTACTCCGACAAGGGAGTGGGCGGAGACCTCAAGGACGTCGGCCTCGTGGTGTCCGATTCGCGGGCGGAGGGTACCGGCTCGCTCGCCGTGACGGTGAAGCCTCCGGGGAGCGTGCCGATCATCGCGGAGCCGTTTGTCGTGCTCGCGTACCAGAGCCACGAGGTGACCGTCACGCCACTCACGCACACGCGCGGCGGCACGGGTACGCTCCGGCTCGGCAACGTGCCGGCGAAACCCGATGCGACGATTTCGGCCGACTACCAGGGCGGCTCCTTCCGGTTCCTGAGCGACCAGGTCGGCACGCACAATATCGAGTACGCGGTGACCGACGGGACGCTCACGACCACGGGCACGGTGCGCATCGACGTGCTCGCTCCTCCCGAAGCGAGGACGCAGCCCATCGCCGTGCCGCATACGGCGTTCATCCGCGAGCAGACGACACAACAGGTCGACGTACTCGCTACCGACGTCGACCCGTCCGGCGGTGTGCTGGTGATCACCGGTGTCACGCAGCCGCTCGCGGCGACGGGCATCCGCGTCGAGATCCTCGGGCAGAGGATCCTGCGCGTGACACTCAACCGGCCGCTCGACGCACCCGTCGACTTCCACTACCGCATCAGCAACGGCCTCGCAGAGACCGAGGGCACAGTCACTGTCGTCCAGCTGCCCGCCCTGACCGTGCACCAGCCGCCCGTCGCGAATCCGGACACGATCTCGGTGCGGGTGGGCGACACGACCGACATTCCCGTCCTGGCCAACGACCAACAGCCGGATGGCGAGACGCTCACACTCGACCCGACGCTGGCCACCTCGCTCCCCGGTGGCGCCGGCCTGCTCTTCGTCTCCGGCGATGTCCTGCGCTACCTCGCGCCATCCAAGCCGGGCAATTTCACCGCCGCCTATCGAGTGACGGGCGCGGACGGTCAATGGGCGACCGCCGAGGTGAAGATCTCGGTGCGTGAGCTCGACGCCGCGACCAACAACCCTCCGGTCCCCAAGACGGTGACGGCACGGGTCCTGGCCGGCGACACCGTCCGCATCCCGATCCCGCTGGCGGGCGTCGACCCCGACGGCGATTCCGTGCAACTGCTCGGGCAGGAGACCAACCCGAGCAAGGGGGCGGTCCTCGCAGTCGGAAGCGATTGGATGGATTACCAGGCCGGGGAATACTCGGCGGGCACCGACACGTTCAGCTACGCGGTCGTCGACGCCCTCGGTGCGCGCGCGATCGGAACCGTCAGGGTGGGCATAGCGAGCCGGACCGATGGTGCACGCAACCCCGTCGCGGTCGAGGATGACGTGACGGTCCGCCCTGGCAAGACCGTGTCGGTCCAGGTGCTCGCCAACGACTCAGACCCAGACGGGAGTGCGCTGAGCGTGACCGGAATCGTGCCACTCGACGGCAACGCCACGGCCGTGCGCCAGGGCAACATCGTGAAGGTCACGGCACCGGCCAAGGAGGGCACATACAGCTTCCTGTACACGATCCAGAACGTCAGGGGCGGGTCGAGCCAGAGCTTCATCCGCGTGGCCGTGAGCAAGGATGCGCCGCTCGCGCGGCCCGTCACGAGCGACACGGTGCTTGGTCTCTCCGACATCCTCGGCAAGCAGACCGTCGACGTCAACGTTCTCGCGAACGTGTTCTTCGCCGACGGCCCCGTCTCATCGCTCACGCTGTCCGTACTCCCCGGGTACTCCGACAAGGCCCAGGTGACGGCGAACAAGCGCGTGCGGGTCACGATCGGCGCGAAGAGCCAGATCATCCCGTTCGAGGTCGCGCACCCCGATGATCGGAACGTCGCTTCATTCGCATTCATCCGCGTGCCGGGTTACGACGACGCGCTCCCGCAGCTCAAGCGCGGCGTGCCACGGCTGACCGTGCCGAGCGAGGGCACCCTGCGGATCCACCTGAACGACTACGTCGTGGCCGTCGGCGGCAAGCAGGTGCGGCTCACCGACGCGTCGACCGTGCGCGCGACGCATTCCAACGGAGCCGACCTGGTCGTCAACGGTGACACGCTCGAGTTCACGAGTGCTGCGCGGTACTTCGGCACGGCATCCATCGCGTTCCAGGTGACCGACGGCACGTCGGCGACAGATCCCCAGGGTCGCGTTGCCACGATCGTGCTGCCGATCACGGTCACCGCGCGGGCGAACCAGCCGCCCGTCTTCACCGGAGCGCTCATCGACTTCGAGCCGGGCCAGCAGAAGACCATCGACCTGGTCAAGCTCACGAGCTACCCGTATGCGAAGGACCAGAGCGAACTCACGTACACGGTGCAGGGTCCGGAGCCGACGGGCGTCAGCCTGAGCCTGTCCGGCCAGAAGCTCACGATCGCAGTGAGCGAGAAGACGGCCAAGGGGGCGCATCCGTCGATCTCGATCGGGGTCGAGGATGCGGTCAACCCAGGTCAGGCCGGACGAATCGACCTCAACGTGGTCCCGTCGACGCGCCCGATCGCCAATCCTCAAGCGGATGCGGCGATCGCGCCGCGCGGGACGACCACCGTTGTCGACGTGCTCGCCAACGACCGGGCGACGAACCCCTTCCCCGACGTGCCCCTGCGAGTGATCGCCGTTCGAGGGCTCGACAACACGAACCTGCCGGCCGGGGTGTCGATCACGCCGAACGCCGACAACAGCAAGCTCTCGGTCACGGTGGCCCCGGACGCCGCGGCGGTGGATACGAACCTGCAATACGAGGTTGCCGACGCGACGGGGGATCCCGATCGCAACGCCTGGGGCACCGTGCGGATCTCCGTGCAGGATCGCCCTGCTCCTGTCTCCAACGTTCAGGTCACCGGAATCGGCGATCGCTCCCTCACGCTGAGCTGGATCCCTGGCTCGTTCAACAACTCCCCGATCACGAGCTTCGAGCTGACCGTGACGCGCGCGGACAACGGCCAGGTCGTAGGCACGACGTCGTGCCAGACGACCACCTGCACGGTGCAGACCCCTGGCAACGGCCCGGAGAACGCGGTGCATATTGCGGTCGCCGCGCGCAACGCGCTCGGCTTGTCCGATCCGGTGAGCTACACGGATGCCGCGTGGTCCAACATCGTGCCGACCGCTCCGGCGAACCTCGCGGCTACGCCACTCGACGGTGGCCTTCGGGTCACCTGGTCGAAGCCGGCTGACGCATCCGGCGCAAGCCCGATCAGCTCATACCTCGTGACGGTCGGCGGCGTTTCGAAGCCGTTGACGGTGCCGCGCAGCGACGCCGTCGGCACACCGTATGTTCTCAACCTCACGGATCCCAGCATCGGCAATGGCGGGAGCATCCCGTTCTCGGTCGCATCGCGCAACGACTTCTATGGTGGTCGCACGATGTGGAACCAGGCCAGGGGCTCTGGCATCCCTTCCGGGCCGCCGATCGCTTCAGCATCAGCCCCGTCGGCGGTGCCGGACCTCGACTCTGGACAGAGCGCGACGCTCAGCTGGCCCGGCGTCTTCTCCGACAACGGCAAGGCCATCTCGTACTATTACGCCGCGGTCTACCAGGGCGGGTCGGCGCCGTCCTGCACCGTGTCAGGCGTCGAGGACGGCAACCCGACGCTCTCGGTGGACCCGGAGAGCAGCACCTTCAAGAAGGTTACCGGCGGGACGACGAGCGTCACGTTCACGGGGCTCAGCCCCAACACGAACTACAGCTTCCTCGTGTACGCGTACAACGGCCAGGGCTGCACAGCAAGTGCCGTGGCGACCGCGACGCCGCGCTCGAAGCCCGCACCACCATCGGACTTCTCGGCGAGCGTGCCGGGCGGAGGCGCGGGCGCGGGGTACTTTGACGCTGTGTTGACGAGCGTGACGCCACCGGCGAATCCAGGAGGTGCCGCCCTGAGCTACGAGTACCAGTTCGTCGGTGCGTTCACGACGGCTCCGGCTCCGGTGCCGGCCGGGGGCGTCCTGGCGGGCGGGCCCCAGAGCTATGGGCAGCCGGCATCCGTGCAGTTGCGCACCGTCGCCACGTATCCGGGTGGAGTCGCCCTGCGCAGCGACTGGTCGGCGGCCAAGAGCCCGGGGGTCCCCGTCAGCACGGTGCTGAGCGGCGCGCGGTTCGGACCGAGCCCGGCGGATGCGTCGACCGGAGAGTTCAGCTGGACGGGATGGCCGAGCGGTGCGTACGTCTCAGTGAAATACACCTGTGACGGAGGCGCGACACAGCACGATATGCCCGCATCCGGCCAGACCGCGACGTGCTCGCTGGCAACCGGCCAGATGAGCGGAACCCTCACGGTGACCGTCATCGCCAACGGCGCGAGCGTGTACACCCACGACTATCGGAGCAGCGATCTTGGATGAGCCATCGACCGTCATACTGAATGACAGCGCAGTTGAGCCGATTACCGTCGAGGGAGGCCAGGGCATGACGGAGACCGCAGGTCTGACCATGACCAGGGAACAGGCGTCCTCGTTCGCGAGCGTTTTCGACAGGCTGGTCGACAATATCGAGCAGGTGCTGCTCGGCAAGTCCCACATCATCCGGCTGTCGCTCACGGCACTGTTCAGTGAGGGTCACCTGCTGCTCGAGGACTTCCCTGGCACGGGCAAGACGTCGCTCGCGCGCGCGATCGCCCAGAGCGTCCGCGGCGTGAGCAACCGCGTCCAGTTCACCCCAGACCTGCTGCCGGGAGACATCACGGGCGTCAACATCTACGACCAGCGCGCGGGCAACTTCGAGTTCCACCGGGGACCGATCTTCGCCAACGTGGTGCTCGCTGACGAGATCAACCGGGCGAGCCCGAAGACGCAGTCAGCGCTCCTCGAGGTCATGGAGGAGGGACAGGTGACGGTCGACGGCGTCACACACCCCGTGGTTGCCCCGTTCATGGTCATCGCGACGCAGAACCCGATCGAGCAGGCCGGGACGTACCGGCTGCCAGAGGCGCAGCTGGATCGCTTCATCATGAAGGCATCCATCGGCTACCCGGACCACGAGGCCACGATTCGCATCCTCGAAGGCGCGGACCGCAAGGCGCACGACATCGTCGTGCCCGAGGTCGTGCCGGCATCGACCATTGTGCGGATGGGCTCGGTCGCTCGCACCGTTCACGTCGACCCGACGATCAACGACTACATCTCCCGGCTCGTCGATGCGACGAGGACCGCGACCGAGGTGCGTCTCGGCGTCAGTGTGCGCGGTGCGCTTGCGCTCGTTCGCACGGCCAAGACCCTCGCCGCCGCGAGCGGCCGGCACTATGTGATCCCGGATGACATCAAGGCGCTCGCCGAGCCCGTCCTGGCGCATCGGCTCGTTCTCGACCCGGAGGCGGAGTTCGACGGCGTCACCGCGTCGAGCGTGATCGCACAGATCCTGATCGAGACCCCGCCACCGTCGGAACGGCAAGCCGTGTGACGAACACCGTCACGCGAACCCAGACGGAGCTGACCAACGCCCGCACGCGCATCGTCGGCACGCGCGATGGCGTGCTCGCCGACACCATCGTCACCATCGTGCGCATAGTCAGGATGGTGCGTCGCGCCATCCTGACCGGATGGCGCCGGGTCAGCCCGGTCATCACGCCGCTTGGCTGGTCGACGGCCGGAGTCGTCGTCGCCGCGTTCGTCTTCGGTTACGCGGCCGGCTGGGCGGAGGCTGTCGTGGTCGCGTGGACCGGACTCGTGCTCATCCTGCTCGCACTGCTCTACCTGATCGGGCGCAACGCCTACGACGTGCGCCTGACGATGCCGTCCAACCGTGTCATCGTCGGCGAGAAAGCTCCTGGCGAAGTGATCGTGGCCAATTGGACGCGGCGGCGTCTTTCCGGGGTACGGATCGAGGTCCCGGTCGGGTTCGGCCTCGCGGAGTTCGCCATTCCGAGCCTGCCTCAGGGCGGCGTGCACCAGGATGTCTTCCTGGTTCCGACGTCCAGGCGCGGGGTCATCCCGATCGGCCCGGTGCGCACGGTTCGGGCGGATCCGGTCGGGCTGTTACGGCGCGAGGTGGTCTGGGCGAGCGCTCTCGAGCTGTTCGTGCACCCGAGGACGATCGCGATCCCGAGCATGAGCACGGGATTCATCCGCGACCTCGAAGGCACCCCGACCAGAGATCTCACGTCGAGCGATGTCGCGTTCCACTCGCTGCGCGAGTACGTGCCGGGTGATGAGCGGCGCAACATCCACTGGAAGAGCACGGCGAAGACCGGCAGCTACATGGTGCGGCAGTATGAGGAGACCAGGCGCAGCCACCTCATGGTCGCGCTCAGCCTTGCCGCAGGCGACTACGCGAGCGAGGACGAGTTCGAACTCGCGGTGAGCGTCGCCGGGTCGCTCGGCGTCCGCGCCATCCGTGATTCTCGGACGGTTTCCGTCGTCGCGAGCGAGAAGACGCCGGAGTTCGCCAAGCGCGCGCTGTATGCGGTGCGCAGGCTGAGCACGATCAACCGGGGGCGCCTGCTCGATGACCTCGCCAGGGTGGAGGCGGCGGAGGCGGCGCTCCGCCTGCCGGAGCTCGCGCGCGTCGCGGCCGAATCCGCCGCCGGCATCTCGATCGCCTTCCTGGTCTGTGGGTCGACGGTCACGGCGACGCAACTGCGCGCGGCATCCACGCAGTTCCCGGTGGGCGTCGACGTCATCGCCGTCGTCTGCGAGCCGGGTGCCTCGCCCACACTGCGCAGCGTCGCCGAGCTCAACGTGCTCACGATCGGCTTCCTCGAGGACCTGCAGAAGAGCCTCGCCAGACGAGCCGTGGTGGCGTGAGATGACCAGCCGCGGGCCCGCATTCGTCGTGGTCAACACCGTGCTCGCACTTCTCGCGACGGCCGCGGCTGCCGCAGCGTTTTGGCCGGTTTACCGCGGCACGGCATTCGTCGCAATGGTCGTCGTCACACTGGCCGTCGGAGCAGCGATCGCACTGTGTGGGGCCGTGTTCCGCTGGCCGAGCGTGGTCGTCGCGTTCACGATCGTCCTCAGCTATCTTGCGTTCGGCGTGCCCCTCGCGATCCCGAGCCAGGCGATCGGGGGCGTGCTCCCCAGCTGGACCGGCCTCCGCGACCTGATCGGGGCAACCGCGCTCAGCTGGAAGGAACTCGTCACGATCTCCGTTCCGGTCGGGTCGTACCAGGCGCTGCTGGTGCCTGCATTCATCCTGACCCTGCTCGCGATCGTGAGCAGCCTGACGATCGCACTGCGAGGCAAGCACGGCGAGCTCGCGGTGATCCCGCCCGTCCTGCTGCTCGTCGCCGCCATCCTGCTCGGACCGAGCTACCCGACCGATCCCGTCGCAACCGCGCTCGGGCTCCTCGTGATCGTGCTGTTCTGGCTGATCTGGTTCCGCTGGCAGCGTCGGTCCGCGTCGATCCGGATGCTCACGCAGCAGTCAGGAGTCGCCGTCGAGACGCCGCTCGAGCGTCGATTCGCCGGTGCTCGCACCGTCCTCGGGGCTGTCGTATTCATCGTGGTCGCCGGCGTAGCAGGCACGGCCGCGACCGTGGTTGCGCCTACACACAGCGCGCGCGACGTTGTGCGGACGCGCATCGAGCAACCCTTCGACCCGCGCGCATATCCGAGTCCGCTCTCTGGCTTCCGCAGCTACCTCGAGCAGGGCAATTCCGACCGGGCGATGCTCACGGTGACGGGGCTGCCCGCCGATGGGCGCATCCGGATCGCCACGCTCGACACGTACGACGGAGTGATCTACTCGGTTGGCAGTGGCGACGTCTCGAGCGCGGCAGGGTCGTTCACCCGACTGCCGTATCGGCTCGACCAGCAGGGCGTGCAAGGAACAAGCGCGAGCATCACGGTTGCGATCGACGGATACTCGGGGGTGTGGGTGCCGGGAAGCGGGCAGCTTCAGTCGATCAGCTTCGCCGGCCAGGACGCTTCGCTCGCCGATTCGTTCTTCTATAACGACACGAGCGGCACGGCGGCCGTGACGCGCGGGTTGCGCTCCGGCAACCGCTACACGCTCGACACTGTCGTGAAGCCCTTCCGAACGGCGGCCCAGCTCGCCACCGCCGCGCCCGGCTCGGCCGTCTTGCCCAAGGTCGCCGTGGTTCCGGCGGAGCTCGATTCCACGCTCCAGAGGTACACGGCATCCGCCACCACGGCCGGCGCCAAGCTCGAGGCCGCGCTCATGGGGCTCGCGACCGACGGCTATCTCAGCCACGGGATCGGGCCGAACGAGCCGGTCAGTCGCTCTGGTCACGGCGCCGACCGGATCACCCAGCTGTTGACGGACGTTCCCATGGTCGGCGACCAGGAGCAGTACGCGGTGACCGCGGCACTCATGGCCAGGCAACTCGGCTTCCCCGCACGCGTTGTCATGGGTTTCGTTGCAGGCACAGGCACAGGCACAGGCGCAGGCGCCAGCGCCGGCTCCGCGAGTGGGAAGGCCATGACCTTCACTGGCTCGAACATCTCGGCCTGGATCGAGGTGCAGACGCGGTCGGATGGCTGGGTGACCGTTGACCCGACTCCGCCGATTCGCCCGATCCCGCCCAAGCAACCCCAGACCCCGACGCAGATCTCGAGGCCGCAATCGGTCGTACCGCCGCCCGCAGCCGACCAGCAGCAGCAGCGCGTGCCCGCGCCGCAATCGCACGTCGACAACACGAATCCCAACACGATGAGCCCGCTGCTCGCGTTCCTGCTCGCCGCGCTCACGATCATCGGCTGGAGCCTGCTTGCGCTGGCGATTCTTGCGGCGCCCTTCCTCGCGATCATCGGTGCGAAATGGCGAAGGCGAGTGCTTCGGAGACGCGCTCCGACTTCGATCGAACGCATCACCGGTGGCTGGCGGGAGTTTGCGGATGCCGTTGCCGATCACGGCTATGAGCCCCCGCTGTCGGCGACGCGAAGCGAGGTCGCGCGAACCGTGGGCGGCACGCGGTCGCTCGCGCTGGCATCCGTCACTGATCGAGCCGTATTCAGCCCGACGGCGCCCACGCCGGCCGAGGCCGAGGCCGTCTGGCTGGCCGTCGGCGAGCTGCGGAGGTCCATCTCCTCCGCTCGAACGAGGCGGCAGCGACTCGCCGCGATGGTGTCGCTGCGTTCGCTCGGGGTTTACCGTGGAAGGACCGCGAAACAGAAGGCCGTGAAGCAGAAGGGTGGGCGATGAACTGTCGGGTGTGTGGCAGCGAGTTACCCGATGGAGCAATGTTCTGCGGGGAATGCGGCAGTTCGGTGACCGTGACACGGGTGCGCCGCCGCGTCGTCGCCGATCCGCGCCCCTCCGATACGACCATCGTCCAACCGCTTCCTGGGCCAGCCGTTGCCGGGCCGAACTTCCCCGTTCGGGCGGATGTCACCCCGGTCGTTTCCGATGCTCCGGATGCCCCTGCCTTGCCCGATGTCCCGCCTGTCGCTGATGTCCCGCCTGTCGCTGATGTCCCGCCCGTCGCCAAGGTCCCGCCCGTCGTCTCGTTCCGGTTCGCTCTCAGCACGGGGGAGAGCGTTGCCATCACAGGCAGCGGACTGCTCGGTCGCCGTCCGATCACGCAACCCGGGGAGCACGTCGACCAGCTCGTGAGCGTCACCGATCACAGCCGATCGGTTTCGAAAACCCACCTCGAGTTCGGTCTCGAGGGATCCGAGCTGTGGATTTGCGACCGGTACTCGGGGAACGGGACCGTGCTCCGTCCGCTTGGCGGTCGAGCGCGCCTGTGCGAGCCCGGGCGGCGGTACCGCGTCCCGCGCGGGACCAGGGTCGAGATCGGCGACCACTACTTCGACGTGAGCTGAGCAACTCCCGCGCCGACAGCCCGCTCTCCGGCTCCGCGACAGGCGCTCCTCCCTCCGCTCGTCCACAGATCGACCCGGCGACCGCTCACCGCGCGCCACGGCGTGGTGTCCTTCGGGTGTGCAGACTCAGCCCAGGCAACCGGATGAACCCCTCTTCGTGCCACCACGGACGCCCGAACCATCACGCGCCCCGTTTCCGCTTGTCGCGAGCGTTGCACCCGTCGCCGCATCCGCGGTCATCTGGGCCATGACGCAGTCGCCGTTCGCCCTCGTCTTCGCCGCGCTCAGCCCGATCGTGGCGATCGCGAGCCTCGTCGACGGCCGCCGGCAGTCGCGGCGGCTCCGCCGTCGAGCCGCAGTCGAACGCACGGCCGCGCTCGCTCGGCTCCGCGCGGCCATCCTCGAGCGTCACGAGCACGAGCGCGCAGAACTGGCGCGGCGATTTCCGTCGGCCGCGGTCATCCTCGCTGCGCCGCCAGATGACGTGACCAGGTGGAGGGCAGATGAGCACACGCGTGGCGCGGTGTCGCTCGGAATCGGCGATGTCGGCAGTGGCCTGCGCCTTACGGGAGCGGCGGATGCCGCTGTCGCCGATGATGAGGAGCGAGCGCTCCGTGCACTGGCTGCCCAGTTGCCCGACGCCGCGGTCGTCGCGGACGCCGCGCTCGGGCTCGGCGTTGTGGGCGGCCCTGAACTCGCGCGCGCCCTGGCTCGCGGCTACCTGCTCCAACTCGCGCACACGCTGTCTCCCGCGACCGCGGGAATCGGTGCACTTCCAGAGTCGGGCTGGGAATGGGCCGCCGCGCTGCCGCACGCCGTGCTGCGAACCGGGTCGATCCCGAGCGAGGCGCGCATCGTCGTCACCGAGGCCTTCGGTCACGATCCGGCCGCCGCGGACCAGGCGACGGTGGCACGTCGTCAACCGGTTCGGGCAACCGCTACAGGCGACGGCGGCATCACGCTCGGCCTCGCCCTCGCGGAGCGCGTGGAGAGGCTGCCCGCCTCGTGCCGGACCATCGTGCGCGTCGAAGGGCCGGGCGCCGCGCGAATCATCGCCAGCACTGATGGTGCGCTGACGGGCCCGATCAGGCCAGAGCTCGTGACGGCGGAACAGGCAGCGACGTGTGCGGCTGCGCTGGGCGCGTATGCGCGAGCGGCTGGCGCCGGAGGGCACGACGAGACGATCCCGGCCAGCGTTTTGTTCGCCGAGATCACCGCAGCGCGGCACTCGCCCGCCGAGCCCACGCCTCAATCACTCGCTGCGCAGATCGGGCTGGGGGAGAGCGGAGCAGTCTCTGTCGACCTCGTCGCCGATGGCCCGCACGCCGTCATCGGAGGCACGACGGGAAGCGGGAAGAGCGAGTTGCTCGTCACCTGGGTGACGAGCATGGCCGCCGGACGCAGCCCCGACGAGGTGACCTTCCTGCTCGTCGACTTCAAGGGAGGCGCCGCGTTCGCCCCGCTCACCGTGTTGCCGCACTGCGTCGGCGTCGTGACCGATCTGGACGCCGGCGAGGCAGCACGAGCGCTCGAGAGCCTCGGGGCCGAACTGCGCTTTCGCGAACGGATGCTCGCCGACGTCGGCGCGAAGGACATCACAGAGGTCACGGTTCGCGGTCGGCTGGCGCGCCTCGTCATCGTCGTCGACGAGTTCGCCGCCATGCTCGACACGTTTCCCGACCTGCACGCGCTGTTCGTCGACATTGCCGCGCGCGGTCGCTCGCTCGGCGTGCACCTCATCCTGTGCACCCAGCGCCCCTCGGGCGTCGTCAGGGACGCCCTGCTGGCGAATTGCGGGCTGCGGCTCTCGCTTCGCGTCAACAATGGCGCCGACAGCCTCGCCGTCATCGGCACGCCCGCCGCCTCGGCGCTCCCTGCGGCGCGCATCGGCCTGTGCATCGTCGCACGGGACGGCGAGCAGCGCACACTGCAGATCGCGAGTACCTCCGCAAGCGACATCGAATCGGTTGCGGAGGGCTGGAATGGTGCCGCGGCGCCCCGTCGGCCCTGGCTCGACCCGCTTCCTGCCGTCATCCCGCTCGAGCTCCTTCCGCCTCAAGCCGGCTTCGCTTTCGTGCTCGGGGTCGAGGATGTTCCGAGCGTGCAGCGGCAGCGGCCCAGCGTGTATCGCCCGGAACGTGATGGCGGGCTTCTCGTGCTCGGCGCGCACGGAACGGGCAAGAGCACACTGATCGCGACACTCGCAAGCCAGCGGAGCGCTGGCACCACCGTGTCGATTGCCTCGAGCGACCTCGAGTCGGCGTGGGATGCGCTGCGCGATGCCATGCTGCGCTGTTCGCGCGGCGGAGGTGTTGGTTTCGGCGAAGCCGAGGTACCGCGGCTTGTTCTCGTCGACGACCTCGACTCGCTGTATGCGCGGATCGGCGAGGAATACCAGCAGGCGCTCATCGACATGGTCGGGACGCTGTTGCGGGACGGCCCGGCCGTGAGCGTCTACCTCGTCGCCACGGCGCAGCGGCTGCCCGGCCCGCTCCAGGGCCTCCTTCCCCTGTTCGGCGACCGCCTCATCCTGCGTATGTCGAGCCGCCAGGAGCACGTCCTCGCCGGTGGCGAGCACTCCCTCTTCGACGGCAAAGCGGGGCCTGGCGCGGGAACGAGAGGCGGTCACCGCGTGCAGCTGGCCCGCTCCGGTGCGCAGGATTCCGACCGCGAAGCATGGGTCGAGGGCTCCAACGGCGGGTCGCCGCGGGCATCCGAGTCACGCCGGAACGCCCCACCGATCCGGTTCTCGGGTGGCGAGAGCTATCTGCTCGTCACGCGGGCGCCCGCGCGCCGGGTCGCCGAACTCCGCGCCGCGCTCGGCGAAACGACGCGTGTGATCGAGCTCGGCACGCAGGCACTCGACACCCGCGCGCTCGATCCACGCGTGACCGAAATGCGCGCGCTCGACACCGGCACAGCCGCGGTGCCGGGAGCCGAGGGGCCCGTGGTCGTGGCGGGGGATCCGGAGGCCTGGCAGGCACAGTGGAGCCTGCTCGGCGCGCTCCGGGCGCGCGCGACCCTCATCTTCGACGGATGCTCGCTCGCCGACGTCCGCGCGATCGCGCGGCGGAGGGAGCTGCCGCCGCCACTCGGCCCCGGAACCGACCGCGTCTGGCTGTGCGACCGGGAAGGCAGGTTCTCGCGCGCGAGCCTTTCAGGCGGCGAGAACTGAGGCGAGCGAGCGTGATTCGAGGCCCAGCCCGCTCGCGACGGCCTCGTTGGTCACGGCGCCCGCGTGGGTGTTGAGGCCGAGTGCGAGCGAGGCGTCGGCCAGGAGGGCCTCGCGCCATCCGCGGTTTGCCAGCGCGCGTGCGTACGGCAGGGTCGCATTCGTGAGCGCATAGGTCGAGGTGTGCGGAACGGCGCCGGGCATGTTCGCCACGCAATAGAACAGTGACTCGTGCACCGTGAAGGTGGGGTCGGCGTGTGTCGTCGGGTGGGAGTCGGCGAAGCATCCGCCCTGGTCCACCGCGATGTCGACGAGCACGCTTCCCGGTTTCATCCGGGACACGAGCTCATTGCTCACGAGCTTGGGCGCCCTCGCGCCCGGCACGAGCACCGAGCCGATGACGAGGTCGGAAGCGACCACGGCCTTCTCGATTTCGAAGCTGTTGGACGCGATCGTCTTGATCCGGCCGGCATAGAGCGCGTCGAGCTCGCGAAGGCGCGCAATGTTCGTATCGAGCACGGTGACCTCGGCGCCGAGGCCGACAGCGACGCCTGTCGCGTTCGTGCCAGCCACGCCGCCGCCGAGGATCGTCACGACGGCCGGATGCGTGCCAGGAACACCGGGAACGAGGAGACCGGGTCCGCCGTTGGGTTTCAGCATCGTGTTCGCTCCCACGATGGGGGCGAGACGGCCGGCCACCTCACTCATCGGGGCGAGGAGCGGCAGGACGCGGTTCGGGAGTTGCACGGTCTCGTAGGCGATCGCCGTCACGCCCGCCGCGCGCAGCGCGTGCGTGAGTTCCGGCTCGGCTGCCAGGTGAAGGTAGGTGAAAAGGACGAGGCCCTCGCGGAAGTACGGGTATTCGGCCGCAATCGGCTCCTTGACTTTAAGAAGCAGTTCTGCCGCCGCCCAGGTGCTCGCGGCGTCGGGCGCGATCCTCGCTCCGGCCGAACGATATGCCTCGTCAGGAATGGTTGAGCCAGCGCCAGCGCCCGTTTCGACGATGACGTCGTGACCGTTCAGGACGAGATCGTGCACTCCGGCCGGCGTGATTGCCACGCGGTACTCGTTGTTCTTCGTCTCGCGCGGAATGGCGACCCTCATGGCGCTCCTTCGTGTCGATGTCGACCTCTCGGCTGCTCCTCAGCGTATCCCGAGAAACAAACGATATCGACTGGATTAGCTGGCTCCTTCTGCTGATTTCGTGAAGATTTTGTTTCGAAATAGCTGATTTCACCATTCCGTGCTGCAAGTTGGTTCTGCCTGTGTCAGGATCAATCCACCACAACGTAGAGGCGCCACCCCGAGTGAGATCGAAGGAGCACAGCCGTGAATAAGAGGCAGCTGCCAGAAGACCCGATGATCCGAAGACTTGTGCAACAGGCCAGGCAATCCCAGGTCACGCGACGCACGGTTCTCGCGGGCGCCGGAGCGAGCGCCGCCGCCCTCGCGCTCGCAGCATGCACACCTGGCGGTAGCAAGCCCAAGTTCACATCGCCGGCCGACACGTCCGCCACCGACAAGACACTCACCTGGGCAAACTGGGCGCTGTATTTGGACCAGGATGCCGACGGAAAGTACCCGACTCTCGTCGAGTTCGAGAAGCAGAGCGGGATCAAGGTCAAGTACGACGTGGCCGTCGATGACAACAACACCTACTACGCGAAAGTCAAGGACCAGCTCGCGCTTGGACAGGACATCGGGGCTGACACGGTCTGCCTGACGGACTGGATGGCGAGCAGGCTGATCAACCTGGGCTACACCCAGAAGCTCGACCACGCCAAGATCCCGAACATCAAGAATCTCAACCCCAATCTCCGGAACGTCGACTTCGACAAGGGTCGAAACTATTCGCTGCCCTGGCAAAGCGGGTTCGCCGGCCTGGCCTGGAACAAGGACAAGATCCCGAACGGGCTCAAGCAGGTCTCCGACCTCTGGGATCCGGCACTCAAGGGTCGCGTTGGCGTGCTCTCCGAAATGCGCGACACCATGGGCCTGATCATGCTGGAGCAGGGTGTCGACATCTCGAGCAAGGGCTGGGGCGACGCGGAGTTCACGAAGGCGATCGATGAGTTCCAGAAGCAGGTGAAGAGCGGCCAGATCCGTAACATCAAGGGGAACTCATACGCGGATGACCTGAAGAACGAGGACACGCTCGCCGCCATCGTGTGGTCGGGCGACGTGACATCCATCAATGCCGAGGTCGGCAGCGAGAAGTTCGGATTCGCGATTCCCGAGACAGGGGGCACCCTGTGGAGTGACAACTACCTCATCCCGATCGGGTCGCCGCGCAAGGCCAACGCCGAGAAGCTCATCAACTACTACTACGACCCGACAGTCGCGGCGACGGTCGCGGCATACGTCAACTACATCACTCCCGTTGCGGGCGCGAAGGAAGCCATGCAGTCGATCGACCCGACCCTGGCCGAGAACCAGTTGATCTTCCCGAACGAGTCGACCCTCGCCACGGTCAAGGGCTTCAGGACCCTCACAAACGCCGAACAGTCGAAGTACTCCGCACAGTTCGAGGCTGTCGGACTCGGGGCTTGATGGTGGCTGGAAGTTTCGCCGAGGCGGGGGCCGATCTCGAGCTCGTCGGCCTCCACAAGCGCTTTCCCGGTTTCACGGCGATCGACGATCTCAGTCTCACTGTTCCGGCTGGGTCGTTCTTCGCGCTGCTCGGGCCGTCCGGTTGTGGGAAGACGACGACGCTGAGGTTGGTGGCCGGACTCGAGGAGCCGACGAGCGGGCAGGTTCTCATCGGGGGCAAGGACGTCACCGGAATGAAGCCATTCCAGCGGCCGGTGAACACCGTCTTCCAGAGTTACGCGCTGTTCCCGCACATGACCGTGATCGAGAACGTGGCCTTCGGTCTTCGCCGCCGCAAGGTGGGCGATCCCGTTGGGAAGGCGCACGAGGCCCTCAGACTGGTCGAGCTCGATCACCTCGCGGCGCGCAAACCACTGCAGCTCTCCGGTGGCCAGCAGCAACGGGTGGCCCTGGCTCGCGCCGTCGTGAACCGGCCGGCGCTCCTGCTGCTCGACGAGCCGCTCGGTGCGCTCGACCTCAAGCTGCGTCGCCAAATGCAGCTCGAGCTCAAGACGATCCAGACCGAGGTCGGACTCACCTTCGTGCATGTCACCCACGACCAGGAGGAGGCGATGACCATGGCCGACACCGTCGCGGTCATGAACAAGGGCGCGATCGAGCAGATGGGCGCGCCGGAGGAACTTTACGAGCTACCTAAGACGGTGTTCGTCGCGAACTTCCTCGGGCAGTCCAACCTGTTCACGGGGCCGGTTGTCGAGTCGACGGCGGACACGATCGCTGTCGACATCGCCGGCACTCGGATCGTGGTGCCGAACAGTCGGGCGCAGGTGCACACCGGCACCGTCACCGTCGGTGTACGCCCGGAGAAGCTGTCGCTCCTGATGGAGAATCCCGTCGCCGTCGCCGGCCAGAACGTGATCGGCCCCGGCCGGGTGATCGATGTCTCCTTCAGCGGCGTGAGCACCCAGTACATCGTCGAGGTGCCGCGGCTGGGCTCGATGGTCTGTTTCGCACAAAACATGGTGTTCGGCCCCGTTGCCAACCTGGGTGCGCAAGTGTGGCTGAGCTGGATGGTCGATCACGGCTTCGGACTCGCGGATGTCGCCGAGCAAGCCGGCGCGAAGCAGATCGGCACGGCAGAGGACCTCACGGCGCTTGACTCGGAGGCGGTCGTCTAGCCATGGCCATCGCTGCGCTCGCGGGGCCGACGGTCACCCAGGAGGCTCCGCGCAAGAAGAGCAGGATTGCGCTCGTCCTGCTGCTGCCCGGCATCTTCTACCTGGTGCTCTTCTTCATCGTGCCGTTCATTTCTCTCGTCATCACCTCGCTTCAAGTGCCGTCCGAGACCAACTTCGGCCAGTTCGACACGGCCTTCAACTGGCAGACCTACGTCGACGTCGTCGGGCAATACAGCACCCAGATCCTGCGGTCGTTCTTCTTCGCGCTCCTTGCGACGGTCTTCGCGCTGCTGTTCAGTTATCCGCTCGCGTATTTCATCGGTGTGAAGGCCAGGCGGTGGCCGCTCCTGCAGGGGCTCATGCTCGTCCTCGTGATCGCGCCGTTCTTCATCAGCTTCCTGCTGCGCACCCTGGCCTGGAAGCAGATCCTCTCGGATGAAGGGTTCGTCGTGAGTGCGCTCAAGGCGCTCTCGGTCCTGGGCCCGCAGGATCACATCACTGGCACGCCCGTTGCCGTCGTGTTCGGCCTGACGTACAACTTCATCCCGTTCATGTGCCTGCCGCTGTACACCACGCTCGAACGCCTCGATGTGCGCTACCTCGAGGCGAGCAACGACCTCTACGCGGGACCGTTCGCGACCTTCAGGAAGGTCACCATCCCGCTGTCGCTGCCGGGGATCGTGTCCGGCACCCTCCTCACCTTCATTCCGGCCGCGGGCGACTACGTGAATGCGAGCAGTGAGTTCCTCGGTGGTTCCAGTTCGACGATGATGGGCAACGTCATCCAGAGCAACTTCCTCGTGCAACTCAATTACCCGGCCGCTGCCGCGCTCTCGATCATCCTGATGGCGATCATTCTCGTGATCGTCAGCGCGTACGTAAGGCGCAGCGGAACGGATGATCTCCTGTGAGCGCCCAGGAAGCCCTCGCACTCGGGCGAACGGTCGCGACCGAGAACACGCTCGCTCCCAAGCCGCCGCGGGCCAGGTTCGGTCTCGGCCGCTGGCTGCTGCCGACATACAGCGTCCTCGCCCTCGTGTTCCTGTTGATTCCGATCGTCTACACGATCGCCTTCTCGTTCAACCAGTCGGTCAAGTCGAACATCTCCTGGCGTGGGTTCACGTTCAACAACTGGCTCAACGTCTGCGACCAGCCGGGTGTGTGCACCGCGTTCGGCAACAGCATGCTCATCGGCGTGGTCGCCACGGTCGTCGCCACGGTGCTCGGCACAATGATCGCCATCGCCCTCGTGCGCTATCGGTTCCGGTTGCGGGGCGCGATCAGCCTGCTGATCTTCCTGCCGATGGCGACGCCGGAGGTCGTCATGGGTGCGGGGCTCGCCGCACAATTCCTCTCGGCCGGAGTCCCGAAGGGGATCGGCACGATCATCGCCGCGCACACGCTGTTCTGCCTGAGCTTCGTGGTGGTCACGGTGAAGGCTCGGATCGCGAGTCTCGATCCCGCGCTTGAGGAGGCCGGTCGAGACCTCTACGGCTCGCCGGCGCAGGTGTTCTGGCGGATCACCTTCCCGCTGCTCCTGCCCGGCATCCTGGCCGCCGCCCTGCTGTCGTTCTCACTCAGCTTCGACGATTTCATCATCACGTACTTCAACTCCGGCTCGGTGCAGACCTTCCCGACCTACATCTACACGGCTGCGACGCGTGGCATCCCGGCGCAGGCCAATGTGATCGCCTCCGCCGTCTTCCTGCTCGCGATCGCGATCGTGGTGACCACGCAGATCGCGTCGGAGTCCAGGCGCAAGCGGCTGGCGAGGGCGACCGAGGCCGTCTGATCCTTGGGTTCGAGACCGCTAGTTCGAGCCGGGGTAGCTCGCTCGGATGCTGCCCACACGCGCTCCACCGCCGTGGATCGCGAGATCGAGGTCCGGGCGCACGGCGTCGACATCCGCGTGGTCGATGGCGCCGGCATCCGCCAGTAGCGCGAGAGCAACGATCGTCGCCGCACGCAGGCTGCCGTCGAGCACCTTGAGCGCGACGGTCGTGCCGTCCGGCGCCGCCATGATCATGACGCCCTCAGCGCCGCCCTTGGCGAAGACACCGAGGCGCTCGATCACGACGGTGTTCGCGCGGCCGGGGCCGTCAATGGCCCACCCGTTTTCGAGCACCGCACGCTTGAGCACGGCCGCGTTGCGGTACAGCGCGAACGGTGAGTTCTCCGACGCCGTCGCAATGCGGTGGATGCCGCGGGCGAGCGCCGAGAGGGACATCGCGTGCACGGGCGCTCCGCAGCCGTCGACACCCGTCGCGGTGACCTTCTCGCCGGTGAGGCGTTCGACCACGTCGCGAATCTGCACCTGCAGCGGATGCTGCGGATCGAGGTAGCTCTCGGTGGCCCAGCCGTTCTGCACGCAGGCGAGCAGCATCGAGGCATGCTTGCCGGAGCAGTTCATGTAAAGCGGCTGCTTGGCAATACCCGAGCGGATCAGGTCGTCGCGGGCGCCGGAGTCCAGCGGCCAGTCGCTCGGGCAGAGCAGCGCCGCCTCCGGCAGGTCGGCCTGGGCGAGCAGCCCGCGCACGACCGAAATGTGTGCGGGCGTCGCCGCGTGGCTGGCCGTCGCGAGCACCGCGGATGGGCCGCTGAGCGCGACACCGGCGCCTAAGACCGCGAGCGCCTGGAACGGCTTCATGCTCGAGCGCGGGAAGATCGGCGCGGCCGGGTTGCCGAGCGATCGCACGACTGCGCCTTCCGGGTTGAGCACGATGGCAGAGCCGACGTGGCGGGACTCGATGAAGCCGCTGCGTTCGACGACGGCAAGCTCGACGGCCTCCTCGCCGGAGAATGTTGCCGTCACGGCCGCTGTTGCGGTCACAGGCGCGCGAACGCTTCGTCGAGTACCGAGACGGCGTCAGCGATGAGTTCGTCGGTGATGGCGAGACTCGGCAGGAACCTCAACACATTGCCGTACGTGCCGGCCGAGAGCACGAGCACGCCGTGCTGGGCCGCGTATTCCGTGATCGAGCCGACGGCGCTCGCGTTGGGCTCCTTGGTTGTCGACGCCGTGCCTGGCTTGACGAGCTCGATCGCCTGCATCGCGCCGATGCCGCGGACGTCGCCGATGATGTCGTATTTCTTCTGCAGCTCGAGCAGCGCCGGTTTGAGCGTCGCCTCGATCCGCCCGGCTTCGGCGAGCAGGTTGTTCTTCTCGATCTGTTCGAAGACCGCGACGGCAGCGGCGGCAGCGACGGGGTTGCCGCCGAACGTGCCGCCCAGCCCGCCGGGTTGGGCGGCATCCATGATTTCGGCGCGGCCCGTGACGGCCGCGAGCGGGAGTCCGCCTGCGATGCCCTTCGCGCTCAGCACGAGGTCGGGCACGAGGCCGAAATGCTCGCTCGCGTAGTATGCGCCCGTGCGGGCCATGCCGCTCTGGATCTCGTCGGCGATGAAGACGACGCCGTTCGCTGTGCACCACTCCTGCAGGGCTGGCAGGTAGCCATCGGCCGGCACCATGAAACCGCCCTCGCCCTGGATGGGCTCGACAACGAGGCAGGCGAGATCGGATGCGCCGACGAGCTTCTCGAGATACGCGATCGTGCGGGCGGCGGCATCCGCGCCGCTCAGGCCGTCGTGATACGGGTATGAGCTCGGTGCATGGTAGACATCACCCGCGAATGGCCCGAAGCCCGTGGCATACGGCATGGCCTTGAAGTTCATGGCCATCGTGAGGTTGGTACGACCGTGATAGGCGTGGTCGAGCACGGCGATTCCGCGACGACCCGTGTATTTGCGCGCGATCTTGACGCCGTTTTCGACCGCCTCGGCGCCCGAGTTGACGAGGACCGTCTTCTTGGCGTGACTGCCGGGCGTGTGCTCGGCGAGCAGCTCGGCGACCCGCACGTACTTTTCGTATGGCGTGACGGTGAAGAGGGTGTGGATGACGTTGTGCAGCTGAGCCGCGGCGGCATCCACCACGGCCTCCTCGGTGTGCCCGATCGTGGTCACGCCGATGCCGGCGCCCAGGTCGATGAACTGGTTGTCGTCGACGTCGACGAGGATCGCACCGTGCGCCCTGGCGATGTAGACCGGGAGGATCGACGAAACCCCCGTGGGGACCACAGCGAGCCGTCGCTCGTGGATGGTTCGCGACGCTGGTCCCGGGATGGCCGTGACGATCCGTCGCTCCTGGGACACCGGGGCGGCCGGAGCAGGAGAGGGCGTGGAGGCGGTGAGGATGTCAGTCATGATCCCGACAGTTTATCGCCGGGATCGCACGCGACCGCCGCTTAAACGCTGCGAGAATCGGGACGGGAACGATGTATTCCGAAGGAGCGACCATGAACCACGAGCACCACTACGCGGTGAGCACGGAGTGGACCGGAAATCGGGGGAGCGGCACGAGCGGCTATCGCGCGTACGGCCGCGACCACGTCGTTTCAGCCGAGGGGAAGCATCCTATCGACGGATCAGCGGACCGCACATTCTTCGGCGACGTCGACAGGTGGAATCCGGAGGAGCTGCTGCTCGCGGCCCTCAGCCAGTGCCACATGCTGAGCTACCTGCACGTTGCCGTCGAGCACGGCGTCGTCGTCGTCGGGTACACGGATGCCGCGACGGGCGTCATGGAGCAGACGCGGGATGGCGGGGGACACTTCACGAGCGCAACCCTGAGTCCTCGCGTCACGGTCCTCGAGCCGTCGATGGTCGAGTTGGCCAACTCGCTGCATCACGAGGCGAGCCTGAAGTGCTTCATCGCCTCGTCGGTGAACTTCCCTGTCAGGCACGATCCGGAAGCGTTCGCGCTCGTCTGACCTGCGATAGTGCCCGTTGCGGCGGAGAGTGCCCGGCGGAACGAGCACTATCCGCCTGAGCGGCAACTCTGGTCGGCCTAGCGCCGCTCCGGACGCAGGATGGCGCGCCTGACGCGCTCGACCGTGTTGGTCGGCGGCGCTTCGTTGTACTCATTGGCGAGTTCCTGCCCGGAGAGAGCGTGAATCGCCGCCATGATCTCGTCTGTCGCGAGTCGCCTGGCCTTCCCGGACTCCGCGCTGCCGTGGCGGCGGAGGTCGATGGGCGTGCCGAAACGGACGGTAACCGGGCGGATGCGCGGGAAACGCGCGCCGACGGGTTGGAGTTCATTCGTCCCGATGAGCCCGACGGGAACCACGGGCGCTCCGGTCGTCAAGGCGAGCCAGGCGACGCCGGTCCTCCCTTTGTACAGCCTCCCGTCGAGGGAGCGCGTGCCCTCCGGATAGAGCGCGAATGCGGCACCGGTGTCGAGGATGCGCTTGCTCTGGTCAAGGGCCTCCTGCGCGGCTTGGCCGGCGCCGCGCTCCACTCCGACAGCGCCGATCGCGCTGAAGAAGGACCGGGACAGCCAGCCGCGGAACCCGGTTCCCGTGAAGTAGTGGGACTTGGCGAGGAACTGCACGCGGCGAGGTGCGACGAGTGGGATGACCAGACTGTCGATGAACGACAGGTGGTTGCTCGCGAGGATGACAGCGCCGCTTTTCGGGACGTTCCTCCGCCCGACCACGGTGGGGCGGTAGAGGATGCGCGCCACCGGCGCGATGCCTGCCCGACCGAGCAGGTACAGGAAGCCAGGCCGGCGCGCCTCCGCCTTCTCGCTTCGGTCCGTATCCGTCACCGCGCCCCTATCCCTCACTGACCGACACTAGCGAGAGATGCATGCCATCCGCGGCATGGGATCGAGGCTCGGTTCGCGGCTCGGCGATCAGGGGCGTGCCTCGAATGTCGACGGCGCAGGCGGGCAATCGTGCCCACCGACGAAGTTGAGGCACTCGGGTAGCCAGCCGGAGAAGCGCACGTCGAGCGGTGAACCGAACCACGACGTATAGATCCGCGAGAAATTGAGGTTGCCGTAGGTCGAGCACGGCTGCACCGCCCCACGCGGATTGGCAACCGTATACGGGTTGGGCTGGTACGGCGTGTAGTTGTAGAGGTCGGCCGTCGCCTGGTTCTCGACACTCACGACTGTCGATCCGCAGGTGGAATTCGGACTGTACTGGATGGCGACCTTGCCGATGTGGTACCGCCAGTCGGTCGGGTGCAACGTGTACTCCCTGAACTGCCAGGCCGCGCTGTAGACCTGGTTGAAGAACCCGAAGTACTTGGCGTCGCAGGCTGCAGTGTCAGGGCAGGCGTATCCGGTCGCCTTCTGGTAGCCGGATGCCTGCGGTGACGTGAGCAGCGACTGTTCCTTCTGCAGGAGGACAAGCAGCACACGTGGGCTGATCTTGCAGGCCTGGGCGACCCGCCAGATGATATGGCTCGCCCGTTCGTTCTTCTGCCCGACCAGCCGGGAGCAATGACCGGGCGCGGCGGCTTTGGTCGTCGTGTTCTGCCGGTAGTCGACCAGGCATGGCGAGCTATCGCGCGGGATGCACGTGAGGGTCTGGAGGAATCCCTGCACGTCCGTGGCCGACATCGACTGGTAGTTGAAGAAGCTGTCGTCGCTGATGATCTGGCCAGGGTCGAACGATGTGGTCGCGGCGTTGGCCGGTGCAGCAGCGCCGACGCCAATGCCGACGGATGCGGCCATCACGATGGCCAGCATGAGTGCGGCCGCGCGCGGCCACATGCCACGAGAAGTCGCCGGCGGGGTCGCGGTCGACCGAATCCGTTTCACCGACCTGGTCAACCGAGGGTCGCGAGCGCTTCCTCGATGACGCTCGCCGCATCGTCGATGAGCTCCTCGCTGATGACCACAGACGGCATGATGCGCAGGACGCTGTCCCAGCTGCCGGCGTCGAGCGGGATTACGCCATTGCTCGTGGCGTGCAGAAGTACGGCGCGCAGCGCCTCAGGGTTCTGCTTCTTCGTGCCAGGGTGCACGAGCTCGACGCCGAACATCGCGCCCTTGCCGCGCACATCGCCGACCACGGGGAAGCGTTCCGCCCAGTCACCGATGCGTGCCCAGAGCGCTTTCTCCACGCGCTGGGCCTCGGCGAGCAGGCCCTCGCGCTCGATCACGTCGAATACGGCGAGCGCCGCCGCGGTCGAGACCGGGTTGCCGCCGAAAGTGCCGCCGATGCCGCCCGGTTGCACGGCATCCATGATCTCGGCGCGTCCGGTGACGGCGGCCAGCGGGAAACCGCCGGCGATGCCCTTGGCGCTCGTAACGAGGTCAGGTACGACGCCATGGTGCTCGATGGCGTACCACGTGCCCGTGCGGGCGAAGCCGGCCTGGATCTCGTCGGAGACGAAGACGATGCCGTTCTGCGCGCAGAACTCGGAGAGGCGCTTGTAGTAGCCGGGCGCGGGAATGATGACGCCGCCGTCACCCTGGATGGGCTCGACGAAGAGCGCAGCGAGCTCCGTCGCGCCGATGTGCGTGTTGATGTAGTCGATCGTGCGCTCCGCGGCCTCCTCGCCGGTCATGCCCTCCGGGTCACGGAACGGATAGCTGATCGGCAGGCTGTAGATCTCACCCGGGAACGGGCCCATGCCGCTTCTCTCCGGCCACGGCCGGTACGTCATGGCCATGGTCAGGTTCGTGCGACCGTGAAAGGCGTGGTCGAGGGATGCGATCGCCCGCCTGCCCGTGTACTTGCGGGCGATCTTGACCGCGTTCTCGACCGCTTCCGCGCCCGAGTTGACGAGGATCGAGCGCTTCTCGAAGTCGCCGGGGGTGACTTCCGCGAGCTTCTCGGCGACCCGCACGTAGTTCTCGTATGGGGTGACGGTGAACAGCGTGTGGGTGAGTTTCGCGGCTTGTTCGGCGGCCGCGGCGGCGACATCCGGGTGTGCGTGCCCGATGGTCGTCACGCCGATCCCGCAGCCCAGGTCGATGAGCTGGTTGCCGTCGACATCGACCAGGATCGCGCCGGAGCCTCGCTCCATGTAGATGTTCGCGAGCGTGCCGGCGCCGCGGCTCACGGATGCAACGCGACGCTCCTGCAGGGCGATGGAGCGGGGGCCAGGCAGGGCCGTGACCAGGTTGCGTGCCTGTGGAACGGAGAAATCGCGAGTCATACCGACCATCGTAGGTGCGAAGCCTACCTGTCAGCTTGACCCAAGGATCATGGGGCAGACTGGGAGTTTCTGCTCCCCTCCGTGAAAGTGGCGTCGTGCGCAAACCCCTTCTCATCACTCTTGCCGTTGGCGCCGTGCTGGCTCTCGCAGCCTGCAGTTCCGCCTCCTCGCCGACCGGTTCGACGTCGACGAGCACGGCAGCGGCCTGCGCGAACACGCCATCGGGTTCGACGTCGAACTCCGTCAAGGTGTCCGGTGCCTTCCACGCCAAGCCGACGGTGACCTTCGCGTCGCCGCTCAAGGCGACAACGACGCAGCGCACGCTCGTCATCACGGGCAAGGGCAAGAAGGTCGCGCCGGCGAGCACCGTTGACATCGCCCTCGTCGCATACAACGGCACGACCGGCAAGGAGCTGACGTCGAACGGCTTCACGACCGCGGCGATCCCCGTTACGGTCGACGACACGCAGTTCATCCCCGGCCTCGTGCGCGCGATCGAGTGCGTCCCGGTCGGATCCCGCATCGTCACCACGGCGAACGTCAAGACCGCATTCGGCAACGCGGATCCGACGAGCCTGGGCCTCAAGACGACAGACTCCGTCGTCTTCGTGACCGACATCATCGACATCGTCCCGACCCGCGCGAACGGCAAGCCCGTTGCGCCGACTCCGGGATTCCCCACCGTCAAGCTCGATTCGACGGGCAAGCCGACAGTGACCATTCCGAAGTCCACGCCGCCGACCACGACCCAGATCGCCGTGCTCAAGCAGGGCAGTGGCACGACCGTGCAGGCGGGTGACACCGTGACGGTCCAGTACCAGGGCTCGATCTGGAGCACGGGCAAGGTCTTCGACCAGAGTTGGGGCCGTAGCATCGCGTCGTTCCAGACAACCGGCGTCGTGCCCGGCTTCTCGAAAGCGCTCGTCGGCCAGAAGGTCGGGTCGCAGGTCATCGCGGTCATCCCGCCCGCCGACGGTTACGGCACGGCTGGCAACAGCACCGCCGGGATCAAGGGCACAGACACCCTGGTCTTCGTCGTCGACATTCTCGCGACAAGCCGGTAACCGCCTCCCATAGCATTGCCTTGTGCGCAGGGTAGTAATTCTCGGTTCGACCGGTTCGATCGGCACGCAAGCCCTCGACGTGATCAGGGCCAACCCTGAACGCTTCACGGTTGTCGGGCTCGCGGCGGGAACGCACGCCACTCAGCTCGCGCAGCAGGCGGCCGAATTCGGGGTAACCGAGACCGCACTCGGCGCGGATGACGCGGAGCGCCTCGTGCGCTCCGTCGACGCCGATGTCGTCCTCAACGGGATCACCGGATCGGTCGGCCTCGGTCCGACGCTCGCCGCGCTGGAAACCGGCCGAACGCTCGCGCTCGCGAACAAGGAGTCGCTGATCGTCGGGGGAGACCTCGTCAAGCGGATGGCCGCGCCGGGCCAGATCGTGCCGGTCGACTCCGAGCACTCGGCGCTCGCCCAAGCGCTTCGCTCCGGCACACCGGCGGAGGTGAGCAGGCTCGTGCTGACGGCATCCGGCGGTCCGTTCCGTGGCCGGACGCGCGAGTCGCTGCGCGACGTCACCCCGAGCGAGGCGCTCGCCCACCCGACCTGGGACATGGGGCTCGTCGTCACGACCAACTCGTCGACTCTCGTCAACAAGGGCCTCGAGGTGATCGAGGCGCACCTGTTGTTCGACGTGCCGTATGAGCGTATCGAGGTCACCGTGCATCCACAGTCGGTCATTCACTCGATGGTGGAGTTCACGGATGGTTCGACCATCGCGCAGGCGTCGCCGCCCGACATGCGCCTGCCGATATCGCTCGGCCTGGACTGGCCGAACCGCGTGCCGGGCGTCGGTATGCCGCTGGACTGGACGCGAGCGCTCAGCTGGACCTTCGAACCGCTCGATGACGAGGCGTTTCCTGCGGTCGGCCTCGCCAAACGCGTCGGCGTTGCCGGCGGAACGTATCCGGCCGTCTTCAACGCCGCCAATGAGCAGGCCGTCGCGGCCTTCCATGCCGGACGGATCGGCTACCTCGACATCGTCGAGACGATCGAGCGGGTGGTCGACGCCCACCGCCAGGACGGCGCGCTCAGCCGCGAATCACTCGCCGCCGCTGAAGACTGGGCGCGCAGCGAAGCAGATCGGCTGATCTCCGCGTCGTCGCTGCGTTAGTCGTTGTTTCCCTTGTCGTGCTTCCGGTCGGTGCCCTTGGTCGGGGTCGGGCTGGGAGTCGGCGTAACGGTCACCGTCGGGACGGGCGTCGGGGGCGTTGCCGCCACGAGGTCGGCGCGCACGAGGTCGATCGACGCCTGGATCCGGGTGCTTCGATCCGCGCTCAGCTGGCCGCTTGCGCTCGCATCCAGGAGCTGCGCCTGGAGCTGATCGAGAGCGGTCGAGGCCGCCGCGACGTCGCCTGCCGCTGAAGCGGCGGTGACCGCACGCACGGAGGCCTGCAGGGTGCTCGCGGTCGACGCGCTGAGGTCGGAGGCCGTCTGGGTGCATCCCGTCAATGCCGCGACGCCGAGGAGGCATGCCGCTCCGACGGCGACGAGGCGGGCGGAGAGAGTTCTCATGGCGTCACGCTTTCCTGCAGTTGCTTGAGATGGGTGCCGAGCACGCCGGAGACGGAGGGGTACGGCGTCGGCGCAGACGTCGGCGTGGCGGTCACGAGCGGGATGAGCCAGACGGCCAGCCCGACGATCGCGACGACAACCAGTCCGGATGCCACGAGCCAGGTCTTCGACCGCGCCTTCCGGGGTGCGTGCTGCTGCGGAGACGCCGCGACAGCGCTGGGCTCCGCGCCGAGGACGGCCGTCGCCGCGGTCGTCGCTGCCGATCCCGCTGCCGATACCGCGGTCGCTCGTGTCGTCGCCGCCGGGTACCGCTTCGTAGGCTCCAGGAGCTCGGCAAATGCCACCGTGTCCTGGGTCCGCGTTTGGGTCTCCGCCTGGTTCGTCGCGAGTTCACGAGCCGTGACGGCGACCTCCATCGCGGATGCCCGCAGCATCGGCTCGCGGGCCGTCATCGAGGCCAGCAGCGCGCGCCATCCGTCGCCGGCATCCGCCGGGATTTCCGGGTCGCTGTTCAGGCGGGCATGCACGGACTCGACGCTGGAGCCGTCGAAGGCCTTGCGCCCCGTCATGGCCTCGAGGACGACCAACCCGAGCGCGTAGATGTCGGTGGCCGGGCCGACGGTGCGGCCGAGCGCCTGCTCGGGGCTGAGATAGCTGGCCGTGCCGATGACCGTGCCGACGGCGGTCAGGCGGGACGTGTCGATGAGGTGGGCGATCCCGAAGTCGGCGAGCTTCGCGTGATAGTCCCGGTCGGGGAGCTCCGAGGGCGCGAGGAGCACGTTTGCCG
>JAVECW010000111.1 GCA_030841285.1 Microbacteriaceae bacterium | reverse complement strand
ACCGAGACCTGGTTGGGGACGAGCGGATCCCGGCGCTTGTGGATGATCGCGAGCGGCGCAGCGAGCTTGTCGCTCCAGTTGTCCGCCACACGAACGCGGCCCATGTCCGGCGAGACCACCGTGAGGGTGGACGGGTCGAGCACCTTCCTCATGTGCTCGAGCAGAACGGGCATGGCGAAAAGGTGGTCGACGGGGCCATCGAAGAAGCCCTGGATCTGGGCGGCGTGCAGGTCGACCGACATGATCCGGTCTGCGCCGGCCGCCTTGAACAGGTCTGCAACGAGGCGTGCGGAGATCGGCTCGCGACCACGGCCCTTCTTGTCCTGCCTGGCGTACGGATAGAACGGAGCGACAACCGTGATGCGCTTGGCGGATGCGCGCTTCAGCGCGTCGACCATGATGAGCTGCTCCATGAGCCACTCGTTGATGGGCGCGGTGTGGGACTGGATGACGAACGCATCCGAGCCGCGCACGCTCTCATCGAAACGCGCGTAGATCTCGCCGTTGGCGAAGGTGCGGGCATCTGTGGGGACCAGCTCGCTGCCGATCTCCTCCGCAATTTGCTTGGCGAGCGCGGGATGGGCGCGTCCGGAGATGAGAACAAGTCGCTTCTGGCCGGTCGCCGTGATCCCTGACACCTAATTCCCGCTTTCCTCCGCGGCCCGCGCGGCGTCAGTACCGGGCCGGTTTGTTGTAACCCAGCCCTCGATGTTGCGTTGTGGGGCCACGGTGATCGCGAGTGATCCTGTCGGGACATCCTTGCGGACGACCGTACCTGCGCCGGTATAGGCTCCGTCACCCATCCTAACCGGCGCGACGAACACGGTATTCGTGCCAACGCGTGAGTGTGAGCCGATTGTCGTCCTGTGCTTGTTGACGCCGTCGTAGTTGGCCGTGATCACTCCGGCGCCGATGTTGGTGCCCTCACCGACCTCGGCATCGCCGACGTAATTGAAGTGGGCGAGCTTGGTGCCATCGCCGATCTTCGCGTTCTTCGTCTCGACGAAGGTTCCGATCTTGCCGCGGGCGCCCAGTCGAGTTCCGGGGCGAACGTAGGCGAACGGGCCGATGGATGCGCCGGCGCCGAACACGGCGAGCGTCGCATCCGTACGGTTCACCCTCGCTCCCTCGCCGACTTCGCAGTCGAGGAGGGTGGTGTCCGGGCCGATGGTCGCACCGCGCTCGATGACCGTGGCCCCGCGGATCTGGGTTCCGGGCAGAAGGGTCACGTCCTCCGCGAGAGTGGCCTTGACGTCGATCCACGTCGTGGCCGGATCCTGCACCGTGACGCCGGCAAGCTGCCAGTTGCGCACAAGCAGGGCATTGAGCTTGGCCGCGGCATCGCTCAGCTGGGCGCGGTCGTTGATCCCTTCGACCAGCCAGGATTCGGTGACCGGGATGGCATCCACGCTCTCGCCGGCCCGGCGCAGGTGACCGATGACATCCGTGATGTATTTCTCACCCTGCGCGTTATCGGTGCTGAGGGCGGCGAGGTGCGTTCGCAGCTGCGCAAGGCCGAACAGGTAGATGCCCGCGTTGATCTCGCCGATCGATCGCTCATCCTCGGTCGCGTCCTTGTGCTCGACGATGCGGTCGAGGTGACCATCGCTCGTGCGGACGATGCGGCCATAACCGGTCGCATCCGGTGGGAAGCAGGAGAGGATGGTCGCGGCCGCGGTCCCCGCGCGGTGCGAGCCGATCAGGTTTGCGAGAGTCGGCGCATCCAGAAGCGGGACGTCGCCGTTGATGACGAGGACGTCCCCGGCGAAGTCGGCCGGCAGCGCGGCAACCGCCTGCTCGACCGCACGTCCCGTTCCTGGGATCTCGTCCTGGTCGACGATGATGCTCCCCGGCAGGTCGGCCGAGATGACCTCGACGAGACGGTCGCGCTCATGGCGAACCACCGTGACGACGTGCGCCGCGTCGAGAGCGCGGGCGGTGGCGAGGACGTGGCCGACAATCGGGACGCCTGCCAGCTCGTGCAGGAGCTTCGGCGTCGACGACTTCATCCGCGTCCCCTGCCCCGCTGCGAGAACAACGATGGCCAGTTTCGAATCTGTCATGGCTTCTCCTCCGTGGCTCACGTCCCTGGTGCCCGCTCCGCCTCCAGGACTCGAACCTGGACCTAACAGCTCCAAAGGCTGTCGTGCTGCCATTACACCAAGGCGGACCGCGCGGCAGACGCCGCGCATCAACCAGTTTGCCAGACCCGCGACATCCGCTCGCTTCACTTCACGCTTGACCGCCTCTCCACCGTCTTGGGCCGATAATGGTGGGATGCCCGCCGGAAGCGATGAAGTCGACCGTATCGTCGACTCGTGGCTGCGCGAACGTCCTGACCTGGACTTCTCACCGCTGCAGGTGCTCTCACGCGTTGCCCGGCTCTCCAGGCACCTCGATCGTGCTCGTCGAACGGCCTTCAGCCGCTCTGACCTCGACTCCTGGGAGTTCGACGTGCTCTCCGCACTGCGTCGCGCCGGAACGCCATACCAGCTGAGTCCCAAGGCACTCCTGCTGCAGACGCTCGTCTCGAGTGGAACCATGACGAACCGCATCGACAGGCTCGTCGAACGCGGGCTCGTCGAGCGCCGCACCGACCCGAACGACGGCCGCGGCATCCTGGTGCAGATGACCGGGCAAGGCCTGACCCGCGTCGATGCCGCCATCACGCGCCTCGTCGACGCCGAGGCCGAGATCCTCGCCTCGCTCCCGGCGCGCGATCGCGAACGCCTCGCCGCGTTGCTGCGCAAACTGAGTCTGGGTTTTGACTGAGTCTTTCGCTGCATACGCCCTTCAGCCTGAGCGTCTCTTCATGATGCGCGCCATTTCAATAGGATTGAGGCGCCATGAGACTGTCCCGCCTGAAACGCCTGCCCTCCCGTGTCAAACGTGCCGCACGCTACGAAATCCACGCACACTGGCGCCGCCAGCCGATTGCAACGGGCACTGTTCTCTACGAATCCTTCTCCGGCAACGGCATGCTCGACAACCCGGAGGCCATCTTCCGGGAGCTGCTCGCAGCGCCCGACCTGGGGCGTCTCACGCACATCTGGGTGCTCTCCGACCTGCGCCATTATCGCGCGACCGTCGCGGAGTTCGCCGGCATGGCGAACGTCAGGTTCGTTCGCTACGGATCTCCCGCCTACTACCGTGCGCTCGCGACAAGCGAGTACCTCGTTAACAACGCGACCTTTCCACCTGACTTCGGCAAGCGCCCGGGTCAGACCTACCTGAACACCTGGCACGGCACGCCCCTGAAGCGCATGGGCTACGACATCGAGGATGGCGCGCTCGCGACCGCGAACATCGTCCGCAATTTCGTCGCGGCAGACTTCCTGCTCGCCGCGAACGCATTCATGGCCGACCAGATGTACGAGACCGCATACAAGCTCAAAGGCATCTATCGCGGCGAAATCATCGAGGAAGGCTACCCGCGGGTTGACCGGCAGTTCCTGGATGCCGGCGCCGTGGCCGCCGGCCGCGCGCGCCTGGAAGCGGCAGGAATCGCCATCGGCAACAGGGAAATCGTGCTCTACGCCCCGACCTGGAAAGGTGATTCCTTCGCCGACCCCAGCGATGACATCGACGACCTCCTCGGGCGTATTGCGCGACTCGAGGCGCAGATCGACACGAGCAGGTACGTCGTGCTGCTCAAGACGCACCAGATCGTCCACAAACTCGCGTCCTCACGACCCGAGCTCAAGCAGCTGCTGGTGCCGAACGAGATCCCGACCAACGTCGTCCTCGGGCTCACCGGCATCCTGGTCACGGATTACTCGAGCATCTTCTACGACTTCCTCGCGACCGGTCGCCCCGTGCTCTTCTTCACGCCAGACCTCGACGACTATGCCGGAACGCGCGGCCTGTACCTCGAGCCAGAGGAGTGGCCTGGGCCCGCCTGCCGCACCGTGGACGAGCTTGCCGCGGAGGTCAACCGCATCGCCGCGACGGGCGAGCTGCCATCCGAGTCGGCAAACCGCTATCGCGCCGCCCAGCGCGAATACTGCGGCAACGAAGACGGTCAGGTAAGCGCCCGGATTGTCGATGTCGTGTTCCGTGGCAAGCGCGACGGAATGCGCATCCGCACCGATTTCGCGGACGGCCGCACCTCGATCCTGCTGTATCTCGGCGGGATGCGACCCAACGGCATCACGACGTCAGCCCTGAACCTGCTCAACAACCTCGACCACGCCCGATTCGATGTCTCCGCCTTCTTTGCGCAAAGCACATCCGAGGTGGTCATCGGCAAGCAAAAGGCGATCAACCCCTTCGTGCGCCAGTTCCCGCGGGTCGGCGGCATGAACGGAGCGAAGATCCGGCACCTGGCCCGACACCTGGACTTCCGCCGCGGCCTGATCAGCCAGCACAGGGACGACCCGACACAGAACGAGCTCTGGGACGACGAGTGGACGCGCTGCTTCGGGACGAGCCAGTTCGACCACGTGGTCGACTTCAGCGGCTACGGGCCATTCTGGGCAGCGCTGCTCCTGCACTCCCCCAAGTCGATTCGCTCGATCTGGCTGCATAACGATCTCGCCGCCGACGCCCACCGCGAGGTCAACGGCAAGAAGCGGATGCTGCACAGCCTCACCCAGATCTTCACGCTGTACCGGCAGTACGACCACCTCGTATCGGTCTCACCAACGCTTGCAGAGATCAATCGTCGAGAACTCGCGTCTTACGCTGATCCGTCGAAGTTCACCTCGGCGCTCAACACAGTGGATGCCACGCACATCCTCGACAATGCGAAGAAAGACCCGCGGATCTCGACGATCGACCCGGAAACCGGGCTCGTGCCCGAGTGGGTCGAGCCGCTGCTCGCCGAGGATGGGACGACGACGTTCGTTTCGGTCGGCCGGTTGTCCCCGGAGAAGAACCAGGCGCGCCTCATCCGGGCATTCGCGAAGGTGCATGCCTCGAACCCCGCCACGCGGCTCGTCATCGTCGGCAACGGCGCTCTCGAGGACGATCTCGGCGCGCTGATCAGGAAGCTCGGTCTCGAAGGTTCCGCGATCCTGACCGGGCAGCAGCGCAACCCGCACGCCATCATGGCCGCTGCGGACTGCTTCGTGCTCTCGAGCGACTACGAAGGTCAGCCCATGGTCATCCTCGAAGCGCTCGTGCTCGACCTGCCGATCGTCACCGTCGAGTTCGCCTCCGCCAAGAATGCGCTGCCAGCCGGATCGGGACTCGTCGTCCCCCAGACCGACGATGGCCTGGCCGAGGGCCTCGCCGCCTTCCTGCGCGGCGAGGTTCCCACCGGCGCGTTCGACCACGTCGCGTACAACCGCAAGGCCGTCGAGGAGTTCTACCTGGCGATCGGCGCGGCCGACCGCTCCTAGCGGCTCCTCGCCACTCCCGCGGAGCCGCTGTCGTTCCCGTTCCGGCGGGAGGTGCCCGTTCCGCCGGGCACTACCCGCCGGAATGGGCACTATCGGCTAGCCGCCGAGCAGCTCCGAGAGCTCAAGCCAACGCGACTCGAGCTCGACGACCTGCGCTTCAAGGCGACGCAACTCCGCCGTGAGCGTGCCCAAGCCGTCATAGTCGCTCTGGTCGTGCACTGCCAGGCGCTCGTGCGCCTGCGCGATCTGGTCGGCGAGCTTGACGAGCTTGCGGTCGATCGCCGCGATCTCCTTCTGGGAGTTGCGAAGCTCCGCTCCACTGAGAGTCGACTTCGCGGGCACCAACTTCGCTGCCTCGGATGTCGCACCACGCGCGTCGCCACCGCCGGAGCCTGCGGCGCGAAGCTGCAGGTACTGCTCCACTCCACCCGGCAGGTGACGGAAGGCGGCATCCATCACCGCGTACTGGTTGTCTGTCACGCGCTCGAGCAGGTACCTGTCGTGCGAGACGACGAGGAGGGTGCCTGGCCACGAGTCGAGCAGGTCCTCGATCGCGGCGAGCATGTCGGTGTCGAGGTCGTTGGTCGGCTCGTCCAGGATGAGCACGTTCGGCTCGTCGAGCAGGATCAGCAGCAGCTGCAGGCGCCGCTTCTGGCCGCCGGAGAGATCCTTGACGGGCGTCGAGAGCTGCGCACTCGTGAAGCCAAGTCGCTCGAGCAGCTGTCCAGGCGTCATTTCCTTGCCGCCGGCCAGGTACGTGGTCCTCTTGTCGGCGATGACCGCACTCACGCGCTCGTTCTGGATGCCCTCGAGCTCGACGAGCTGCTGGGTAAGCGTCGCGACCTTCACGGTCTTGCCGCGCTTGACCCGACCGCTCGTCGGCTGCAGGGTTCCCGCAACCAGGTTGAGCAGCGTCGACTTGCCCGCACCGTTGACGCCGAGGATGCCCGTACGCTCGCCGGGTGCGATGCGCCACTCGACGTCGCGCAGCACGGTCTTCGTTGTCGTGCCAGAAGCGTGCGATGCGTCGGCGACGGGGAACTCGACGGAGACGTCGAGCAGGTCGACCACATCCTTGCCCAGCCGCGACATCGCCATCTGGGAGAGCGAAACCGTGTCGCGCGGGGGTGGCTCGTTCTCGATCAGCTCGTACGCGGCATCCATGCGGAATTTGGGCTTGGTCGAGCGCGCCGGTGCGCCCCGCCGCAACCACGCGAGCTCCTTGCGCATGAGATTCTGGCGCTTGGACTCGGATGCGGCCGCCGAGCGATCGCGCTCGACGCGTTGCAGGATGTATGCGGCGTACCCGCCGTCGAATGGTTCGATGATGCGGTCGTGCACCTCCCACGTGTTCGTCGACACCTCGTCGAGGAACCACCGATCGTGCGTCACGACGATGAGGCCGCCGCTGTTGGAGGCCCAGCGCGTCTTGAGGTGCCCGGCGAGCCAGGCGATGCCTTCGATGTCGAGGTGGTTGGTCGGCTCGTCGAGCAGGATCACGTCGTGATCGCCCACGAGCAGTGCCGCGAGCGCCACCCGGCGCTTCTGCCCGCCGGAGAGTTCGCCGACGACCGCATCCCAGCGGATGTCCGCGACCAGGCCGGCAAGAACGTCGCGGACCCTGGCATCCCCCGCCCACAGGTGCTCCTCGAGCTCACCGACGATCGCATTGCCGACCGTGAGTGCTGGGTCAAGCTGGTCCGACTGGTCGAGCATCGCGAGGGTGACCCCCCGGCGCCGCGTCACGCGCCCGGCGTCTGGTTCCAGGCGCCCCGCGAGGAGCGAGAGCAGCGTGGACTTGCCGTCGCCGTTGCGGCCGACGACGCCGATCCGGTCGCCCTCATTGATGCCCGCGGTCACGCTATCGAAGACGACGCGCGTGGGATATTCGAGGTGGAGCGCCTCGGCGCCGAGCAGATGTGCCATGTCCTCTCAGCCTATCCGCCGATGAGTGCACGCCGGTGCGGCGCGCTTCGCGCTCGCGTGCCTCCGGATTTCAGTCCGACATGATGCGCGCACCGTGCACAGGGCCGGTCGCACGCACAGCGGTCAAGCGCGAGGCGCTCAGTGCTATCTGCAGGTCGAGCGCGTTATCGAGGTCTGCAGCGAGGAACGCCACCGTGGGCCCGGATCCAGACACAATCCCGGCAAGCGCGCCATTCATCTCGCCGAGCTCGAGCACCTCACCGATCTCGGGCGAGAGATGGATCGCGGGTGCCTGGAGGTCATTCGACAGCGATTCGGCCAACATGCGCGGGTCGCCGGCGCGCAGGGCCTGGAGCACATTCGCGTCAACGGTCGGCTGAAGCTGTGCGGGGAAGATATCCTGCGCGTGTCGCTCCCGGTGCTTGTCGAGTTCGCGATACACCTCCGGCGTACCGACGCCCGTGTCGGGCAACGCGAGCACCCAGTGGAACTGGCCTTTTGCCAACGCGGGGCTCAGCTGGTCGCCTCGGCCGGTACCGATGGCCGTGCCACCGATGAGGGCGAATGGAACATCCGCGCCCAGCCGCACCGCCATGGCGAGCAACTCGTCCTTGGTCGATTCGGTGCCCCAGAGCGCGTCGCATGCGAGCAGCGTCGCAGCGGCATCCGCAGATCCACCGCCCATCCCGCCCGCGATGGGAACGTGCTTCTCGATCTCGAGGCGCACGCCGCCGCGGTAGTCGGTCTTGCGAGCGAGCAGTTTGGCCGCCTTGATCGCGAGGTTGGTGCCGTCGGTCGCAAGCCCGCTCGTGTCGATCGGCCCGCTGAAGCTCACCGAGAAATCGTCAGCCGGGTACGCCCGCACGTCTTCACTGAGGGACACAGCCTGATAGGCGGTCGCGACGTCGTGATACCCGTCTTCCATGACTGCACCGACCCTGAGGAACACGTTGATCTTGCCCGGCGCCCTGGCATGCACCATGCGGAGCGCGGCCTCAGAGGTCATGTTTCCAACCTAACGCAGCGGGCCGACGCGACGTGAAATCCTCGCCCGGCAGATGTACAACAAGCCGCACTACCCTGCGGCCAGCGCGATCGCGATGAAGTCATCGACCGTGAGTTGTTCACCGCGGCTCGTTGGCTCGACACCCGCCCGTATGAGCGCTGCGGATGCCGTCGCCGAGTCCCCGAGGAGGGCGGACAGCGACTGGCGCAGCATCTTGCGTCGCTGCTGGAACGCGGCATCCACGATCTCGAAGGTGCGCCTGCGCAGGACCTCATCACCCGGCTCGACCTCGTGACGTTCGAACGCGATGAGGATCGAGTCGACATTCGGCACTGGCCAGAACACCTGCCGGCTGACCTGTCCGGCGGTGCGCCACGAGCCGTACCAGGCGGCCTTGACGCTCGGCGCTCCGTAGATCTTTGAACCCGGCTCTGCTGCGACGCGCTGACCGACCTCGGACTGGACCATGACGACGCCAGCCCGAATCGACGCGAAGTGCTCGAGGAAGTGCAGGAGCACGGGAACCGAAATATTGTACGGGAGGTTCGCGACGAGGCGGATCGGCTGCCCTGCCAGCTCCGTCACGCGCAGCGCATCCTGGTGCACGACAGTCAGCCGCTCCGCGACGGGCGCTTCGGCCTGCACACCGACGGTCAGGGGCAATTGCTCGGCGAGGCGCCCGTCGATCTCGACGGCGACGACGGATGCGCCAGCCTCGAGCAGTCCGAGGGTGAGCGATCCGAGCCCGGGCCCGATCTCGACGACGCTGTCGCCGGCATCGACGCCGGCCACCCGCACGATGCGACGCACCGTGTTCGCGTCGATCACGAAGTTCTGGCCGAGCTTCTTGGTCGGTGTCACTCCGAGCAGTTCGGCGAGGTCACGGATCTCGGCCGGGCCGAGGAGCTTGACCCGCTCGCTCACGCGACGTCGCCGATGGCGGTCACCGGCGGCGACGCGACGGGCTCCGAATCCCAGCGTCCATAGACCAGCTCGGTGTTCGACGAGATCTGCGCAGCGAGCATCGACGCATCCGTTGTGACGTAGTCAGCCATCGCCCGCAGCGTGTGCGGGATCAGGTACGGCGCATTCGGGCGCCCGCGGAACGGGGTCGGCGTGAGGAAGGGCGCATCCGTTTCGATGAGGAGCAGCGCGCGCGGTGCGGCCACGAGCGCCTCACGTAGTCCGCCGGCGTTCTTGAAGGTCACGTTGCCGGAGAACGACATGTACCAGCCGTTGTCTGCGCAGATCTCGGCGAGCTCCACGTCGCCGGAGAAGCAGTGAAAGACCGTGCGCTCGGGAGCGCCGACGCGCTTGAGCGTCGCGATGACATCGCGGTGGGCATCCCGATCGTGGATCTGCAAAGCCAGGTTGTTCTGCTTGGCGATCTCGATGTGCGCCTCGAATGACCGGAACTGCGCCGCGCGACCGGCTTCCTGGGTGCGGAAGAAATCGAGGCCCGTCTCCCCGATCGCCCTCACCCGCGGACGGGTCGCAAGCTCTGCGATGGCCGCGAGCGCGTCGTCGAGCTCGCCGCGCTCGTCATAGTCCGGCGCATCGTTCGGGTGAATGGCGACGGCCGCCAGCATGCGGGGTTCGATCGCGGCCATCTCGGCCGACCATCTGGACGTCTCGACGTCGTTGCCGACCTGGATGACACCACGAACGCCCACACTCGACGCGCGGTCGAGCTGCTCCCGGTAGTCGAGTGGATCGTCGCCGTCGGCGATCTCGAGGTGTGTGTGATTGTCGTACACCGGCACGACGAGCGCCTCCGGCAGCGGCGGATAGCTGAGGTCTCGGCCTTCGGCCGAATGCCGGTGGCGGACGTGGGCCGCGTCGCTCATTACGCCGGGGTCTCTGTCGCGTCGATGCGGGGGAACAACGCCTCGAGGCCCGTCACCGCGGTGCCAGCAGGCAACTGCCCCCAGCGGCCGGCATCGCGAATCGGCTGCTCGGCGAGGCTGCCCAATGCTGGCTCGGCACCGAGTGCCGCCCACAGCTTGGTCGTCGACGCCGGGATGACGGGCGAAAGCAGCACGGCGAGCGCGCGCAATCCCTCCGCCGCCGTGTACAGGACGGTTCCGAGGCGTGCGCGCTGGGCGTCGTCCTTGGCGAGGACCCACGGCTCCTGGGTGGTGATGTACCCGTTGAGCTCATCGACGACCGTCCACACCGCGGCGAGCGCGTCGTGGATGGCCAGTGTGCTGATCGCCGCATCTGCGTTGGCTGCGGCATCCGCCACCACGCGCTGAACGACAAGGTCGGCCTCGTCGTACTCGCCAGCGGATGGCACGACGCCATCGAAGTAGCGCGCGACCATGGCGATCACGCGCGACGCCAGGTTGCCGAAGCCGTTGGCGAGCTCCGCGTGGTAGCGCGCGGCGAGATCTTCCCAGCTGAACGAGCCGTCCTGGCCGAAGCTGATCGCACGCATGAAGTAGTAGCGGAAGGCATCCGAACCGAACGTGTCGGTGATCTGGGTGGGCGCGATGCCCGTGAGCTTCGACTTGGACATCTTCTCGCCGCCGACCAGCAGCCAGCCGTGACCGAAGACCTTCTGTGGGACCTCGAGCCCCGCGGCCATCAACATGGCGGGCCAGATGACGGCGTGGAAGCGCAGGATGTCCTTGCCGACGACGTGCGTGGCCGGCCAGCGGCGCGCGAACTCGTCTTCGTCCTGCCCGTATCCGACGGCCGTGATGTAGTTAAGCAGCGCATCGAACCACACGTAGACGACGTGAGTGTCATCCCACGGAACCTTGACGCCCCAGTCGAAGCTCGATCGGGAGATCGACAGGTCGGCGAGGCCCTGCCGTACGAACGAGATGACCTCGTTGCGCGCGGCCTCTGGCTGCACGAAGTCGGGTCGGGACTCGTACAGGTCGAGCAGGCGTTCGGCGAAGTCACTCATCCGGAAGAAATAGTTCTTCTCCTGCAGGAGCTCGAGCGGCTTCGAGTGGATGGCGCACACCTTCTGCCCCTCGTACTCGCCCGTACCGTCGATGATCTCGCTCGTCGGCTTGAACTCCTCGCAGCCCACGCAGTACAAGGCTTCGTACTCGCCCGCGTAGATGAAGCCGTCGTCGTAGAGGCGCTGCAGGAAGAGCTGCACATTCGTCTCGTGCCGCTCATCCGTCGTGCGGATGAAGTCGTTGTTGGCGATATCGATGGTCTTCAGCAGCGGGAGCCACTCGTTCTCCACGAGCCGGTCGGCCCACTCCTGCGGCGTCGCACCGTTCGCGGTCGCCGTGCGCAGGATCTTTTGCCCGTGCTCGTCCGTGCCCGTCAACAGCCAGGTGTCATCGCCGGCCTGGCGGTGCCAGCGAGCGAGCACGTCGGCGGCAACCTCGGTGTACGCGTGCCCGATGTGCGGGACATCATTCACGTAGAAAATCGGCGTGGTGATGTAGAAGGAAGCGGGGTCGGACATGGTGCCTATCCTAAATGCGCGCTGGCGGTCATCGCTGATCGAGCGCCGCCTGGTACAGGTCGCGCTTGCTGAGCCCGGTCGCCGCCGAGACCTCGGCCGCCGCATCCTTGAGCCGCGTGCCGGAGGCGACGAGTTCGAGCACCTGGGCGAGCCCGGTTGCCGGGTCGGTCTCCCGCTCTGGCGCACCCGCGACGACCAGGCAGATCTCCCCGCGCAGGCCATCGGCGGCCCAGGCCGCGAGTTCGGCGGCCGTGCCGCGCTTGACCTCTTCATAAAGCTTCGTCAGCTCCCGGCACACCACAACGCGACGATCGTCGCCGAAGGACGACGCCACGTCGGTGAGCGCAGCGGCGATCCGGTTCGGCGATTCGAAGAAGACCATGGTGCGCCGTTCGCCCGCGAGCCCGCGCAGCACCGTCATCCGCTCGCCGTGCTTGCGGGGGAGGAAGCCCTCGAAGGTGAAGCGATCGGTCGGCAGGCCGGAGACCGCGAGTGCCGTGAGCACGGCCGAGGGGCCGGGGATCGCCGTGACGGTCACGCCGGCGGCGATCGCGGCATCCACGAGGTGAAAACCGGGATCGGAGACAGTGGGCATACCGGCATCGCTCAGCACGAGCAGGTCGGCGTCGCGCGCAAGTTCGGCGAGTTCTGCGGCCTTGCCGCGCTCGTTGTGGTCGTGCAGCGCGATCAGCTTCGGACGATTCTGGATGCCGAGCCCCGCCAGCAGGCGCTGCGTCACGCGCGTATCCTCCGCCGCGACCACGGTGGCAGCACCAAGCGCCTCGACGAGCCTGGCCGAGGCATCCTTGAGATTGCCTATGGGTGTCGCCGCCAGAATAATCATGTGTCCAGTGTGTCAGCCGACGCTCACTAGCATTGCAGCGTGAACTCCACATCCTCTCGCGACTTCGACGACGTCGTCGGGACGACATCCGCGAACCAGGATGTCGCCTCGCCAGTGACCCCGGACGAGGCCGAGCCGACAGGCAGCCGGCTCGACGAGTGGTGGGCACGCCGGCTCGCAACGCCGCTCAGGCAAAAGCTCTGGCACTGGGGCGGGCCGCTTGCTGTGACGCTGCTCGCCGCGATCCTGCGCCTGTGGGATCTCGGCAACCCGCACGCGCTCGTGTTCGACGAGACGTTCTACGTCAAGGACGCGTACACCCTCATGCACCTGGGCTACGAGGGCAGCTGGCCAGGCAACGCCGACACGAGCTTCAACTCCGGGAACACGAACATCTTCCTGTCGGCCCCGTCGTTCGTCGCCCACCCGCCGCTCGGCAAATGGCTCATCTCCATCGGCCTGTGGGCATTCGGCGCCGGCAACAGCTTCGGCTGGCGCATCAGCACCGCGGTCATCGGCATCCTCGCGGTGCTCCTTGTGACGCTCCTGGCGCGCAAGCTCTTCGGCTCGACCGTCCTGGCGACAATCGCCGGGTTTCTGATGGCCGTCGACGGCAGCGCAATCGTGATGAGTCGGGTCGCGCTCCTCGACAATTCGGTCATGTTCTTCGCCCTGCTGGCGTTCGGCTGCATCCTGCTCGATCGCCAGTGGCACGCGACCCGGCTGGCGGCGCTGGTCGCCCAACGGAGGGCCGGCGGGGCACAGCTCGACTGGGGACCCGTCGTGTGGTGGCGTCCGTGGCTGTTCGCCGCGGGCATCCTGTGCGGGCTGTGTGCGGGCGTCAAGTGGACCGGGCTCTACTTCCTCGCGTTCTTCGCCGTGTACACGGTGGTCGTGGATGCCGTCGCGCGCCGGCGCGCGGGCATCCCGTTCTGGGTGAGCGCGAGCATCCTCAAGCAGGCGCCGGCGACCTTCCTCCTGATGGTGCCCATCGCGCTCGCAAGCTACGTGGCGACGTGGGCGGGCTGGCTGCTGACCTCGGGGGGCTACTACCGCAACTGGGCGGAGACCGACGGCCAGCCGTGGGGCGGCGTGCTCGCCTGGGTTCCGCACTGGTTCCAGAACCTCTGGCACTACCAGGCGGAGATGTACAACTACAGCATCAACCTGCATGTGCCGCACCCATACCAGGCGAACCCGTTCACGTGGCTGCTCATGCTGCGTCCGACGAGCATGTACTACCAGGGGGCGACGATCGGCCAGAACGGCTGTGGGTCGGCGTCGTGCTCCTCCGCGATCACGGACATCGCCAATCCGCTGATCTGGTGGGCCGCGGCCGCCGCATGTCTCTACCTGGTCTATCGCGTGATCCGCTATCGCGAGTGGCGAGTCGGGCTCGTGCTCACCGGCGTCGCCGCCGGGTACCTGCCCTGGCTGCTCTACGCCAACCGCACGGTATTCCAGTTCTACACAATCGCATTCGAGCCGTACATGATCCTCGGGCTGACCTTCGTGATCGGGCTGATCCTCGGCAAGAGAACGGATGCTGCCTGGAGGCGCATGCGCGGGATCCTCGTCGTTGCGATCTACCTGCTTTTCGTCACACTCGTGAGCGCGTTCTTCTACCCGATCTGGACCGCCGAGCAGGTCCCGTTCTGGTTCTGGCAGCTACACATCTGGCTGCCCAGCTGGCGCTGATAACCGCGGCGTTGCCCTAGCGTTTCGCCGTGACGCGTGGTTAGCCTGAAAACATGAATGACTCGGGGATCGACAAGAACGCACTCAACCTCCGCCCACTGCCCGGCAGCGAACGTCGGCCCGTTCCGGGTCTCACCGAAGAGCCTGTCGCGCTCGATCCTGGCGCGCAGGTCGACGCGACGATAATCCTGCGGCGCAGGGCCGAGGTACCAGACGGCGCCCTCGAGACGCGCATGCCGGTCGAAGAATTCAGCGCAAAATACGGCGCGGACCCGGCGGACATCGACCTCGTGACCTCAACCGTCACGAGCCTCGGCGCACGGGTCATCGAGAGCGACCAGGCGTCGCGGCGCGTGCGCATCTCCGGCACTGCGGACACCCTGGGCCGGATTTTCGGCACCACACTTGCGCAGGCCACAAGCCCGGATGCACACGGTCGACCTGTCGCCCACCGGCATCGCACCGGCGAACTCAGCGTCCCGGCGGAGCTTGACGGCATCGTCACGGCCGTACTGGGCCTCGATGACCGGCCACAGGCGAAAGCACGGTTTCTGGTAGCCGCATCGGCAGCGATCTCGAGAAGCTACACGCCGCTCGAACTCGGCGCAATCTACAACTTCCCCGCCAACACAGACGGCACAGGCCAGACGATCGCAATCATCGAGTTGGGCGGCGGCTTCGCGCAGTCTGACCTGGACACGTACTTCGGCAATCTCGGCATTACCGGCCCGAGAGTCACCGCAGTCGGGGTCGACGGCGGCGAGAACGTGCCAGGACAAGATCCCAATGGTGCGGATGGCGAAGTGCTCCTCGATATCGAGGTCGCGGGCGCGCTCGCCCCCGCCGCCCACCTCGTCGTGTATTTCGCCCCAAACACCGACGCCGGCTTCCTCGACGCAGTCAGCCAGGCCGCTCACGCGACGCCCACCCCGGCCACGATCAGCATCAGCTGGGGCCAGAGCGAGGACGCGTGGACCGCACAGGCGCGCACGGCATTCGACCAGGCGCTCGTCGACGCGGCTGCGCTGGGTGTCACGGTCACGGCCGCCGCGGGCGACGATGGCAGCAGCGACCGGGTTAGCGACGGCAACGTGCATGCCGACTTTCCCGCATCCAGCCCGCACGCGCTCGCCTGCGGCGGCACCCGGCTCGAAGCGGATGCCACCACCGGCGTTGTCACGAGCGAAACCGTGTGGAACAACGGAGTCGGCAATGGGGCGACGGGCGGGGGAGTGAGCGCCGTCTTCGGCCTGCCCACGTGGCAGGCCGCGGTGGGAGTACCCACGCCATCCGGCAGGGCGGGTCGTGGAGTTCCCGACGTTTCGGCAGTCGCAGACCCGACGACCGGATACCGCGTGCGCGTCGATGGCAAGGACCTCGTGATCGGTGGAACAAGCGCCGTCGCCCCGCTCTGGGCCGCACTCCTGGCGCGATTCGCCCAGGCGAAAGGTTCGACTCTTGGCCTCGCGCAGCCCCGGCTGTACAACGCCGCCGGTCGCAGCCGAGCGCCCGCGGGCTTCCGCGACATCACGATCGGAACCAACGGAGCGTACTCAGCGGGCCCGGGATGGGACCCGTGCACCGGACTTGGCGTGCCGGACGGCGCCGATCTGCTCGCCAGCCTGTAGACCAATCCGCAGTGGATTCACAGGCCAGGTCCCTACGCATTTAGCGGCCCTGCCCTTACGCTGGGGGAATCTGCATAACCGGGCATTCGCTCGACAACCGGGCAACCGCTCGCTTCGCTGGCTGAGAAGTCACTTCCGACGGGGGAACCATGTCAGCAAATCCTTCGGCATCGTCCGTTCGCATAATCCGTACTCGCCCGGGTGGCGAGACGACCAATCCAACGTCCGAGTACTCCGCGCTGCTGCACACCGTGCGCAACCTCGGTCTGCTGCGCCGGCGCACGGGTTTCTACTGGGTCGTCTTCAGCATCCTGATCGCTGCGCTTGGCGGCGTGATCGCGGGATTCACCCTGCTTGGGAACAGCTGGTACCAGCTGCTCATGGCGGCTGCTCTCGGCATCATCATGACGCAGTTCGCGTTCCTCGCCCACGAGGCATCCCACCGCCAGGTGTTCGAATCCGGCAAGGCCAACGACCGCGCTGGTCGGTGGCTCGCTGACCTCGTCGTCGGCATCAGCTACTCGTGGTGGATGAACAAGCACTCGAGGCACCACGGCAAGCCGAACACTGTCGGCGTGGATCCTGACATCGAACCGGACTTCATCGTCTTCCAGACGAAGGATGCCGAAAAGGTCACGGGGATCGGCGCTTTCGTCACGCGCAAGCAGGGCTACCTGTTCTTCCCGATGCTGCTCCTCGAGGGCATCAACCTGCACATTCACGCTTTCCGTACCGTCTTCGGGCGGGGCAAGGTCGACCGCCGCTGGCTCGAGATCACGCTCCTCACCGTTCGCGTGGTCGGGTATGTCGCCGTCATCTTCTACTTCCTGCCGCTTGGCATGGCGTTCGCGTTCATCGGCGTGCAGATGGCCGTCTTCGGGCTGTACATGGGCGCATCCTTCGCGCCGAACCACAAGGGGATGCCGATCCTCCCCCACGACAGCAAGGTCGACTTCCTGCGCCGGCAGGTGCTCACGAGCCGCAACATCCGCGGTGGAACCGTGATGGACAGCTTCATGGGCGGCCTCAACTACCAGATCGAGCACCACCTTTTCCCGAACATGCCGCGCCCTCACCTGCGCAAGGCGCAGGAGATCGTGCGTGAGTACTGCGAGGCGCACGACATCCTGTACACCGAGACGAAGCTCGTCACGTCGTACCGGATCGTGATCGACTACC
>JAVECW010000099.1 GCA_030841285.1 Microbacteriaceae bacterium | reverse complement strand
GCGCTGGAGGAATTCCATGCGGCATCCGCTGGTGGTTTCGAAGTCGAGCATCGCCTGCTGCTCGGCCTCGCGCGCGGCGGCGACGCGCTCGTAGCGTTCGGAGTCGTAGGTCCAGGGCTGGCCGGTGCCGACCCATCCGCCGGATACGCGCCGCACTGAGCCATCGACATCGAGCACCTTGAGCAGCAGCTCGAGTGGAGTGCGGCGGAGGTCGACTCGGGCCTCGAGCGCTTGCGTCGAGAGCGGAGCTCCAGTGTGCTCGAGTGCCTCGATCACCGCGCGCGCCTTGTGCTCGACGGGCATGGATGCCGACGCGAAGTACTGCCAGATGTCCTGGTCTTCGCTTCCCGGCAACAGCAGCACGTCGGCGTTCTCGGTCGCACGCCCGGCGCGACCGACCTGCTGGTAGTAGGCGACGGGCGAGGATGGTGCACCGAGGTGCAGCACGAAGCCCAGGTCGGGCTTATCGAAGCCCATGCCCAGCGCGCTCGTGGCGATCAGCGCCTTCACGTCGTTGGTCTTGAGTCGCTGCTCGAGCTGCTCGCGTTCGGCGGTATCCGTGCGCCCGGTGTACGCGTGCACCTCGTGGCCGGCCTCGCGCAGGAGCCGCGCGGTGTCTTCGGCGGCTGCCACGGTGAGCGTGTAGATGATGCCGCTGCCCGGCAGGTCGGCGAGGTGGCTGAGGAGCCAGGCGAGGCGTTCGCGCGAGGTCGGCAGGCGGAGGACGCCCAGGCGAAGGGATGCACGGGCGAGCGGGCCGCGGATGGTGAGGACGGGGGCGTGCGATAGTGCCCGTTCCGGCGGGTTGTGCCCGTTCCGCCGGTCACTATCCGCCGGAATGGGCACTAACGCGGGATCGAGCTGCTCCGCGACATCCGCCACCACGCGACTGTTGGCCGTCGCTGTCGTCGCGAGCACCGGGATGCCTGTGGGCAGGGCGACGATCAGGTCGCGCAAGCGGCGGTAATCCGGGCGGAAATCGTGGCCCCAGTCCGAAATGCAGTGCGCCTCGTCGACGACGAGCAGGCCGGCGCGCGCGATCAGGGTCGGCAGCTGCTCGTCGCGGAAACTCGGATTATTGAGGCGCTCGGGGGAGACGAGCAGGACATCCACTTCGTCGTTGCGGAGCTTCGCCGTCGTCTCCGCCCACTCATGAGGGTTCGCCGAGTTGATGGACACGGCGCGTACGCCCGCCTTCGCCGCCGATGCGACCTGGTCGCGCATGAGCGCGAGCAGGGGCGACACGAGGATGGTCGGCCCGGCGCCCCGGCGCCTCAGTAGCAGCGTCGCGACGAAGTAGACGGCCGACTTGCCCCACCCCGTGCGCTGCACGACGAGCGCGCGCCGCTTCTGGTCGACGAGCGCCTCGATGGCCTCGAACTGCCCCTCGTGGAAGTCGGCATCCGGATGCCCGACCAGGTCGCGCAGAATCGCGATGGCGGATGCGCGGGTGTCGGTCATCGAGATCGCGTCGGCTTGGTCGATTGTTGCGTCCTGCATCGTGTCATCCTCGCAGAGGCCAGTGACGTTTTCGTGGGCGCGGGGGCGATCTGTTGGGTGCGCGGCCTGTCGGTCGCCGGTGTCGGACCCGGCGGCTACGCTGGCGGCATCAACCGGCTGGAGGCCCCGTGTTTCTGCTTGACGATCAGGTCGTGACGAGTGCGAGCGACCTGACCACGGCGTCGAAGTGCGAGTTCGCCTTCCTGCGGACGCTCGACGCGAAACTCGGACGCATCGAGCGGGTCGAGGAGCCGGCGGATCCGATTCTTGAGCGCGCGGGCAAGCTCGGCGACGTGCACGAGCGGCGGGCGCTGGAGCGGTATCGCCTGGCCGGGGGAGTCGTCGAGATCGAGCGGCCGTCGAATTACGGAGCCGACGAGCTGGCGGATGCCGCAGCCGCGACCGCGCGCGCCTTCGCCGATGGCGCGGGCGTGGTGTTCCAGGCCACGTTCTTCGACGGGCGGTTCATCGGCTTCGCGGACTTCATCGTGCGCCTCGCCGACGGCAGCTACCAGGTGCAAGACACCAAGCTCGCGCGCTCGGCCAAAGTGACGGCGTTGCTGCAGCTCGCCGCGTATGCGGAGCAGCTTGTGCGCATCGGCGTGACGCCGGCCGGCACTGTGCAACTTCTGCTCGGCGACGGGACCGTGAGCGAGCACAGGCTGGGCGACATCCTGCCGGTGTATCGCAAGCGTCGCGCACGCCTGCAGCGCATCATCGACGAGCGACTCGCCGACCCGCTGCCGGTCGCGTGGGGAGACCCGCGCTACTCGGTGTGCGGGCACTGCGCGACCTGCGAGGCCGAGATCGCCGCCCATCGAGACGTTCTGATGGTCGCCGGGTTGCGCGTGACGCAGCGCGCACGGCTGGCGGATGCCGGGATTACGACGATCGATCAGCTCGCGACATCCGCGGGGCCGGTCGACGGGATCGGCGATATGGCGCTCGAGACGCTGCGCCGACAGGCCGCGCTGCAGGTCGAGGCCACGGGCGAGGGGCCGCCGCCGGTCGAATTCCACGCGGTGTCGGTGCTCGCCGCGCTGCCGACGCCGGATCCGGGCGACATCTTCTTCGACTTCGAGGGTGATCCGCTGTATCAGGAGGGCGCTGATCTCGGCAACGCGGTGTGGGGTCTCGACTACTTGTTCGGGCTGGTCGAGGCGAATGGCAGGTTCCGCGCGTTCTGGGCGCACACGCATGCAGAGGAGCGCCGGGCGCTGATCGAGTTCCTGGAGTACGTCGGTCAGCGGCGGGTGGAGCATCCCGGCATGCACATCTACCACTACGCGCCATACGAGCGAACGCACCTGCTCTCGATTGCGGCTCGTCATGGCGTGGGCGAGGAGGCCGTCGACACGCTGTTGCGCGAGAACGT
>JAVECW010000078.1 GCA_030841285.1 Microbacteriaceae bacterium | reverse complement strand
GGGAAGATCAGTTCGCTCGCCCGCGGCGCGACGATGACGCCGCCGATGACCGTGCCTGAGCCGGTGCGTGCGAACAGCTTGACGAAGCCGTCCTTGATTCCGAGCATCTTGGCGCGCGGGTTCGACTTGAGCGGCAGCTTGTAGATGTCGCCCTGCGCGATGCCCTCCTCGATCTGCTTCTGGTTCCAGCCGACCGTCGCGATCTCCGGCTGGGTGAAGATGTTGGATGTCACATTCCGTTGCTCGAACGGGCTGACGGCGTCGCCCATCGCGTGGAAGACGGCCGTTCGCCCCTGCATGGAGGCGACCGAGGCGAGCGGCATCAGCAGGTCGGAGCAGTCGCCGGCCGCGTAGATATTCGGCCTCGAGGTGCGCGCGACGCGGTTGACCCGGATGTGTCCGGATTCGGTGACCTGGACACCGGCCTGCTCGAGCCCGATGCCCGCCGTGTTCGGGATCGAGCCGACCGCCATGAGGCAGTGGCTGCCCGCGACGGTCCGGCCATCGGAGAGCGTCACGAGCACGCCGTCCTCCGTGCGCACGACGGACTCCGCCCTCGACTTGGAGAGCACGGTCATGCCATTGCGCTTGAAGACGTTTTCGATGACGCGCGCGGCATCCGCGTCTTCGCCCGGGAGCACCTGGTCACGGCTCGAGATGAGTGTGACCTTGGATCCGAGCGCCGTGTACGCGGAAGCGAACTCCGCGCCCGTGACGCCGGACCCGACGACGATGAGGTGTTCGGGAACGGATGGCAGGTCGTAGAGCTGGGTCCAGGTCATGATCCGTTCGCCGTCCGGCTGGGCGGACGGCAGGACACGCGGGCTCGCTCCGACCGAGATGACGATCGTGTCCGCCTCGATCCGGTCGAAGTCCTTGCCGCTCTCGCCGTGCGCGGTCGAGACGATGACGGCGCTCGATCCGTCGAGCCTGCCCTCCCCCGTGACGATGCGGACGCCCGCGCGGACCAGCTCGGACCTCATGTCCTCCGACTGCTGGCGCGCAAGTCCGACGAGCCGCTTGTTCACGGCGGCCAGGTTGACCGCGACCTCCGGCCGGACCGGCTTGCCCTTCTCGCCGCGCGCGAAGAACTGCACACCGAGCTCGGCCGCCTCGCCGATCGCATTGGCAGCTTCGGCGGTCGCGATGAGCGTCTTCGACGGCACCACGTCCGTGATCACCGCGGATCCGCCGACGCCGAGGCGTTCGACGATCGTGACCTCCGCGCCCAGCTGTGCGCCTGCGATGGCCGCTTCGTATCCCCCGGGGCCGCCCCCGAGTACGGCAATTCTCTGCTTGCGCTCGAATTCGTACGTCATTGCTCCATCCTTGTGCCTCGGCCCTGCTCCGCCAAACCGCGGATGAGCGGATGCGAACGCCCGCTCCTCCGCTCGCGCGTCCCGACGACGGAATAAGGTGGGGGCATGTCTGCCTTGACCTCGAATCCACTCGATGATCCGACCACCGATCCGTTTGCAGTCGCCTCGGATGCCGCGGCGCAGATCGCCCGGATTACGGGAGTCGAACGCCACGATGTCGCCCTCACTCTCGGCAGCGGCTGGGCCAAGGCGGCGGATCTCATCGGCGAGACCACTGCGACGATTCCCGCTGCCGAGATCGCCGGTTTCAGCGCCCCCGCACTCGAAGGACACGTCGGAACCCTGCGATCCGTGCTGCTACCCAGCGGCAAGCGAGCGCTCGTGATCGGCGCGCGCACCCACTACTACGAGGACCACGGCGTTCGCCGCGTCGTGCACAGCGTGCGCACGGCGGCCGCGACGGGCGCCACGACCATGATCCTGACCAACGGCGCCGGTGGCATCAAGGAGACCTGGAAGCCGGGCACCCCCGTGTTGATCAGCGATCACATCAACCTGACAGCGGATTCGCCGCTCGAGGGCGCCACGTTCATCGATCTCACCGACCTGTACTCCACTCGCCTGCGTAATCTTGCGCGTTCCATCGAACCGAGCCTCGACGAGGGCGTGTACTGCCAGTTCCGCGGCCCGCACTACGAGACTCCGGCCGAGGTCCAGATGGCCAGGATCATCGGCGGCCACATCGTGGGGATGTCGACCGCGCTCGAGGCGATCGCCGCCCGCCAGGCCGGCATGGAGATCCTCGGCATGTCGCTCATCACGAACCTGGCTGCCGGCATCCAGAAGACGCCGCTCAGCCACGGAGAGGTCATCGAGGCCGGTCGCACGGCCGAGCCCGTCATCAGCGCGCTCCTCGCGAAAATCGTGGGCGCCTTGTGAGCCTGACGGATTCCGGCGTGCTCGACGCGGCGCGCGCCTGGATCGCCCAGGATCCGGACGAGGAGACCCGCGACGAACTGGCGGCGCTGATCACGACCGCCGAGGCGGGGTCGGATGACGCACTCGCCGACCTGCACTCGCGTTTCGACACGCGGCTCGCGTTCGGCACGGCGGGACTTCGCGGAGAGATCGCCGCCGGCCCGAACCGGATGAATCGCGTCCTCGTCGCGCAGGCCGCGGCCGGGCTCGCCTCCTACCTTCTCGATACGGTGAACGGTCAGGTGCCCTCCGTCGTGATCGGCTACGACGGTCGCAAGAATTCCGCGGTCTTTGCCAGGGACACGGCCGAGCTCATGGCGGGCGCCGGGGTGCGGGCCATCCTGCTCTCCCGCCTCCTGGCCACGCCCGTGCTCGCATTCGCGGTGCGGCACCTCGACGTGAGCGCCGGGGTGATGGTGACGGCCAGCCACAATCCGCCCAATGACAACGGCTACAAGGTCTATCTGGGCGGCGAGGACCACGGCTCGCAGATCGTGCCTCCGACCGACGCCGAGATCGCCGAGCGGATCCTGCGGGCTGCCGCCGGCAGCATCACCGACCTGCCTCGATCGCAGGCGTACGAGCTCGCACCGGAGTCCGTCGTTGAGGCATACGTGGCGGCGACGGCCTCGGTTGCGCATGCTGGCGTGCCGGCCACCCCGGTCCGTGTCGTCTACACGGCCATGCACGGGGTCGGCTGGGAGACCGCATCCCGCGTCTTCCACGCGGCGGGCTTTCCCGCACCCGCCGTCGTCGCCGAGCAGATCGAGCCGGATCCCGCGTTCCCGACCGTAGCCTTCCCGAACCCCGAGGAGCCGGGCGCGATGGACCTCGCGTACGCGACGGCCAGGTCGGTCAACGCCGAACTCGTCATCGCCAACGACCCGGATGCCGACCGCCTCGCGGTCGCGATCCCCGACACTGCGTCGGATGCCGGATACCGCAGGCTCAGCGGAAACGAGGTCGGGTCGCTGCTCGGCTGGCGAGCGGCAGAGCACGCAAGCGTCGCGGCCGCACCGGACAGCGGACCGACCGGCACCCTCGCCTGCTCCATCGTCTCCTCCCCCGCCCTCAAAGCGGTCGCCGACGCGTACGGCCTCGACTTCGAGGACACGCTCACGGGGTTCAAATGGGTTTCCCGCGCGCCTGGCCTCATCTACGGCTACGAGGAGGCGCTCGGCTACCTCGTCAATCCTGCGACGGTGCGCGACAAGGATGGCATCTCGGCCGCCGTGGCCTTCCTCGATCTCGCGAACTCGCTCAAGGCCGAGGGTCTCACCATCGCCGATCAGCTCGATCGCTTCAGTGCGCGCTTCGGCCATTTTGCCTCCGACCAGATCTCGCTGCGGGTCACCGACCTGGCCGACATCGACAGGATCATGGCCGGTCTACGGCAGGCTCCTCCCGCCGAACTGGGCGGGGTGCGCGTCGCGCAGATCGACGACCTCGAAGGCGGGTTCGGCGCCCTGCCCCCGAGCGACGTGCTCAGGATCATGCTCGAGGACGGCTCGCGCGTCATGGTGCGGCCCAGCGGGACAGAGCCCAAGCTCAAGTTCTACATCGACGCGTCGAGCACGGTCGGAACGGTCGAGGAGCGTCGCGCGGCGGCAGAGAGCCGCGTGCGTGAGCTGGGCGACGGCATCCGCTCGCTGATTGCCTGAACGGCGCGCCTGACCAGCGCAAACGCGCGAACGCCCGAATGGCGCGATCGCCAGACTCGCTCGACCGGGTCCTAGCCGAGCGCAGCTTCGAGTTTCGCCTCGAGTTCGCTGAGGTCGAAGTAGTTCTCGATCACCACGACGTCGGCGTTTGTCGCGCCGATCGCGTCGACGAGCTCCGGCGAGGTGAGGATGACCTGGGCATCCGCGGCCGTCGTCTGAACGCTCGCGACGTCGGAGGCTGTCACGTCGGCCTCGATGTCGAGGCGGTCGAGAACGCGTTCCGCGTTGACCTTGAGAATCGCGGATGTCCCGATGCCGGCCCCACAAATAGCGACGATCTTCATCGGTCGGTTCCCTCCTTGCCTGCGGACATGATCCGTTGGACGTCTGCCACCGTGGCCGCGCCGGCAAGCGCGGGAATGGCCCCGGGATCGTTGAAGATGTTGGCGAGTTCGGCGACGCTCGTCACGTGCTCATCCGGCGTCGCGACCGCGAGCCCGATGACGACACCGACCGGATCGTTGTGCGGGTGGCCGAACGAGACGGGCTCGGCGAGAGTCACGACGGAAAGGCCGTCGGCCAGCACGTCGGGGCCCGGGCGAGCGTGTGCGAGCGCGAGACCGGGAGCGATCACGATGTATGCGCCGAACTCATCGATCATCTCGACCATGCGTGCCGTGTACGAATGCGTCGTCGCACCCGACCGTTCCAGGGCGGTTCCCGCGAACTCAACCGCCTCCCGCCAGTCCGAGGCGCGTGCCGCGAGGGCAATGGCCGACTCGGGGAGAGGGGGTAGAGGCATGGTCACAGCGTACCCCGCGGCTGAGGCCGCACGACGGCTGCACGGGCGCTCACGCGGCACACTCGCGGCACTTTGCCAGTCCGCCAGCTCGCGCGCGAAGGCTACGCGCGGCTGAATCCTGCCGTGATCGCGTCGGCCAGATCCTCGCGGTCTTCGAGCGGGAGGAACGTTGCGGCCGCAGCATTGAGCTGGAAGACCTCGAGGTCGGTGAGATCGTAGTCGAACGCGTCGGCCAGCAGCGCGAGCTCCTTGCTGAGCGTCGTGTTGCTCATGAGCCTGTTGTCCGGGTTGACCGTGACCCGGAAACCCAGCTGGTACAGCAGGTCGAACGGGTGATCCAGGATCTCGTTCCCCCAGGCCGCGATCGCACCGGTCTGCAGGTTCGACGATGGGCTCGTCTCGAGCGCGATCTCGCGATCCTTGATCCACTGCGCGAGGGAACCGAGTGTCACATAGGTGTTCTCGTCATCCTGGCGCTCGATCACGATGTCCTCCGCCAGGCGCACGCCGTGGCCGAGGCGCAGGGCGCGTCCGTCCAGAACCGCACTCCGGATGCTCGCGAGGCCGTCTGCCTCGCCCGCATGAACGGTCGCAGGGAAGAACTGCTCGGCCAGGTAGTCGAACGCGGCCCGGTGCTTCGAGGCAGGAAAGCCCGCCTCGGCGCCGGCGATGTCGAAGCCGACTACGCCGCGCTCGCGGTGGCGCACGGCGAGCTCGGCGATCTCGAGTCCGCGATCGGCGTGACGCATGGCCGTGACGAGCTGGCCGACCCGGATCTCGCGACCCGACTGCTGGACATCCTCGATGCCCTCTTCAAGGCCCTCCTGAACCGCCTCGACGGTCTGGTCGAGGGTCAGCCCTCCGGTGAGGTGCTGCTCGGGTGCCCAGCGGACCTCTCCGTAGATGACACCGTCTGCGCCCAGGTCCTGCACGAATTCACGAGCGACGCGCACGAGCCCCTCGCGCGTCTGCATGACGGCGGTCGTGATGTCAAAGGTCTTGAGGTACTCGACAAGCGAGCCGGAGTTGGACTTCTCGGCGAACCACTGGCCGAGCGCGCCGGCATCCGTCGCGGGCAGGTCGAGCGTGATCGCGTCGGCGAGCTCGATGATCGTCTGGGGGCGCAGGCCACCGTCGAGGTGATCGTGCAGCGAGATCTTGGGGAGCGCGGTGATGCTGCTGCCGCCGAGCAGGTATTCCTCCGGAACTGGGTTCATGCTCTCAATCTATCGGGGCGCAAGCGCGCGCCGCGGTCGCGGCGACTCCTCTCCGAATTGCCACCGCACGACGCCCACCCACCGACTTGCCACAGAATGCGCAACCGGCCCCGCCAACCAGGAATCTCCGGCAAGTCGAATGCCCCGACGCACTATCCCGGCCGCCACTTGCCACAGAATGCGCATCCGTCCCCGCCAACCAGGAATCTCCGCAAGTCGAATGCCCCGACGCACCATCCCGACGGAAGGTAGGGGCTGCGGAAGGTGGGACTCCGGCGTGGGCCCTGCGAGCCGCTGTTGCGACACGTTCAGAGACCGCCGGACGCCGCGTGTCGCGTCCGTCACAGGCGGGCATCCTCGCGAGTTCACACGTCTTGCGACGCTGCGCGGATGTCATCGCCAGTAGCGTGCCATCCTCGCAGGATGCATCCGACCACCGCGCTTCCGCCGGAGCTTCTCCGCAGACCTTTCACGGTCGCCGAGGCGCGCGCGGTTGGCGTCCCCGCTCGCCGCACGTACGCACGCGACCTGGCGCGACCGTTCTACGGCGTACGCACACGCGCGGTGGCACTGCCGACCGTTCGAGACAGGTGCGAGGCGCTCGCGGTGCGGATGCCGGAGACCCAGTACTTCAGCCACGTCACCGCGGCGCTCCTGTATGGCATCCCCCTTCCACAGTGGCTGGAAGTGGATCCGCACCTGCACGTGACTACGGTCCATCCGGCTCGTGCGCCTCGGCTTGGCGGTGTCATCGGCCACACCGTGATGAAGCCGACCTCGCAGGTTCGGCTTGACCAACACCTTCCCGTGCTCGCGCCCGCCTTCGCGTGGTGCCAGCTTGCTCCCATGCTCTCGCTCGATCAGCTAATCGCTGCGGGCGACCGCCTGCTGGGGCGACCCATCCCGCTCGCAACACCCGAGGAGGTCGAGGACGCCGTGCGCGCCCATGGGAGTAGGCGCGGAGCGCATCGCCTGCGGGAAGCGTTCGGCTGGTTGCGTCCGCGCGTCGAGTCGCCGCGAGAGACTCGGCTCCGCTTGGCCGTGATCCGAGCGGGACTCCCCGAACCCCAGACGAATGTGTCCATCCGCAACGCCCATGGCGTGCAGATTGCGATCGGAGACCTTGTCTTTCCCGCGCACAAGGTGCTCCTCGAGTATGACGGTGAGCAACATCGGGTTCACGACGACCAGTACGCCCGCGATGTGGTCCGCCTGAACGATCTGGCTGCCGACGAATGGATCGTCATCCGCGTAGACAAGCACATGTCGGATTCCGACGCGGTCGCCCGAACCCGCGCGGCTCTCGTTACCCGCGGCTGGAGAGCATGAGGTCGCTTCCCTGAGTCCTCG
>JAVECW010000061.1 GCA_030841285.1 Microbacteriaceae bacterium | reverse complement strand
TCATCGGCGTCAATGTCGGCCCGCTCATCACGCCGTGGGCGTCGATCGCGACACTGTTGTGGCATCAGCGGCTCGTGGCGATGGACGTGCGGATCTCGTGGACGCGTTACGCCCTTCTTGGTCTGGTGGTCGCGCCCGTCACGGTCGTAGCGGCGACACTCGTCCTTGTGCTGGTCGAGTAGCACGCTCGCTGCGCTCGTTACTCAACCAGCACGGGCGCGCCGGAATACTGAAAAAGCCCTGAGAATCTGACCGATCGTTCAGGTTCTGACCGATCGGTCAGTTAGCGTGGTTCCGTGACTGTCAACAAGAGCGATCGCGAAGCCCAGCCGCACCGCCAGACCGCGAGTGCGGAGATTTTGGCGATCGCCCTCGCGCAATTCGCGACCGCAGGATTCGCCGGTACTTCGTTGCAGCAAATCGCCGACGCGGCCGGCTATTCCAAGTCGAGCGTGCTGTACCACTTCACCTCGAAGGATGCGTTGCTCGAAGCGGCGATCGGCCCGGCCGTCGATCGGCTTGAGCACGTGCTGGGCGGTGTCGCCCGACTGCGGGAATCATCCGAGGCTCGTGAACTCTTCGTCGAGGAGTTCATCGACTTCCTGTTCGAGTACCGCCTCGAGGTGCACACCTTCATCAACCAGGGCCAGTCGCTTGTCGGCATCCCCGTGATCGATCGGGCGAACGCCGTACTCGGCAGGCTGGCCGCGACATTTGCCGCCGACTCGACGACAGTCGAGGAGAAGCTCCGCTTCGGAGTCGCCCTCGGCGGTGCCGCATATGAGCTTGTTGCCAGCATGAATTTCGGCGATCAGGAGCTGGCACACGACGAACGCCGGTCGGCACTCATCACCATCGTCTCGGAGCTCCTGGCCCCGATCCAGACCCGCCCACTCACAGCCTAGGAACGCAGCAGGATGGCAACTCTTCTCTATCGCATCGGCCACTTCGCCTACCGCAGGGCGTGGCTCGTCATCGGTGTCTGGATCGTTGTGCTCGCTGGCGTGCTCGGCGCGGGGTTCGCGCTCGGCGGCCACACGCAGGAGTCGTTCGCCATCCCGGGCACCGAGTCGCAGGACGCGATCGACAAGCTCGCCGCGGTCTTCCCTGCGGCATCGGGCGCGAGCGCACAGGTTGTCTACAAGGCGCCAGCGGGGGCAACCGTCAACGATCCGTCGTACAAGACGGCCATCGAGAAGATGGCAACCGCGCTCACCGACGTCACGGGCGTCAGTTCCGTGCTGTCGCCATACTCGCCGTATGCGGGCAACGCGATCGCGAAGGGCGGCCAGACCGCATACACGACCGTCCAGTTCGCTGCGCAGTCGGATGCCGTGACACCAGCGACACTGAACGCGGTCACTGCGACCGCCGCCGAGGCGAGGAAGTCCGGCCTCATCGTTGCGTTCGGCGGCCAGGTCTTCCAGAACACGACATTCGGCGTCACGCTCACCGAAGGACTCGGAGTGCTGTTCGCGGGCGTCGTGCTCGTGATCACCTTCGGATCGCTGCTCGCGGCAGGGATGCCCCTGCTCACGGCGCTGCTCGGCGTCGGCATCACGATGGGCGCCGTCACGGCGCTGTCCGCGTTCACGACGGTGTCGAGTGCGTCGCCCATGCTCGCACTCATGCTCGGACTCGCGGTCGGCATCGACTACGCGCTCTTCATCCTGTCCCGACATCGAACCCAGCTAGCCAAGGGCATGGAGCCGGAGGAGTCCGCCGCGACCGCGGTCGCCACGGCCGGTAGCGCGGTCGTGTTCGCGGGTGCGACGGTCATCATCGCGCTCCTCGGCCTGCTCGTGGTCGGCATCCCCTTCCTCAGCGTCATGGGACTCGCCGCCGCCTTCGCCGTGCTGGTCGCGATCGCCGTCGCAACAACGCTCGTGCCCGCCATGCTCGGCCTCGCCAAAGGCAGGCTCATCCCCAAGGAGGGCTCGCGCGCCTGGAAGCGCGCGCATGCCGGCGTCAAGACCAGGCCCACCATGGGGCTGCGCTGGGTAACGACCGTCATGAAGGCGCCCGTCGCGTGGGTCGTCCTGGTCGTGGTAGTCCTCGGAACGCTCGCGATCCCCGCGCTCAGCCTCGACCTCAATCTCCCGAGCGGTGGCTCGCAACCCAAGGGTTCGACCGAGCGTCAGGCATACGACCTGATCGCCTCCGGGTTCGGCCCCGGCTATAACGGACCGCTCATCATTGCCGTCGACATCACGCAGACGAACAACGTGCTTGGCGATCTCACCTCGATCCGTTCGGATCTCGGCACGCTTCCGGACGTCGCGTACGTGAACCAGGGCATCCCGAACTCCACTTTCGACACGGCGATCATCAGCGTCATCCCGAAGAGCGCTCCAGACTCGCCGGCGACCAAGCAACTCGTGCAGGCGATCCGTAATGAGGCGCCGTCGATCGCGAAGAGCTATCACACGCCGATCACCGTGACGGGCCAAACGGCCGTCGCGGTCGACATCTCCAACCGCCTGTCCGGCGCGCTCATCCCGTTCGCGCTCGTCGTCGTCGGGCTCTCCATCCTTCTCCTGACCATGGTGTTCCGCTCGCTCTTCGTGCCGATCAAGGCGGCGATTGGATTCCTCCTGTCGATCTCGGCGTCGATCGGCGTCGTCGTCGCGATCTTCCAATGGGGCTGGCTCGGCAACCTCCTCGGCATCGACGTCCCCGGCCCGATTCTCAGCTTCCTGCCGATCATCATGATGGCGCTGCTCTTCGGCCTCGCCATGGACTACGAGGTCTTCCTTGTCTCGGGCATGCGCGAGGAGTTCGTGCGCACAGGCGACGCGAGGTCCGCGGTCACCGTGGGCTTCTCGCACGCCGCCCGCGTGGTCACGGCCGCCGCGCTCATCATGTTCTTCGTCTTCTTCGCCTTCGTGCCAGAAGGCTCTGGCGTCATCAAGGGCATCGCGCTCGGGCTCGCCGTCGGCATCGTGTTCGACGCGTTCCTGGTTCGGATGACCTTCGGCCCCGCGGCGATGGCGCTCGCGGGCTCCGCCGCGTGGTGGCTGCCGCGCTGGCTCGCGCGCATCCTGCCCAACGTCGATATCGAGGGCGAGGGGCTGCGCCACCACCTCGAGGACCGCGCGTGGGCACGAACGCTGGATGCCGCGATCTCGACCGATTCCGCGCTGGTCGGCGTGGAAGGCAGCGCGATCGGTCCGATCACCCTCTCCGTTCCCCGCGGATCCCTCGTCTTCATGACCGGGCATGCCGCAGACCGTCGCGTCGTCGCGGCGACCCTCGCTGGCCGGCTCGATCCCATGGCCGGGCGCATCCAGGTGCTCGGTGCACCACTTCCGTCCGAGCGGGCGAAGGCCATGCGCCAGGTGACCCTGGCCGACGTCGGGGCACTCGAGAGCCTCGACAGCGACCGCACCGTTTCTGAGATCATCGCCGAGCGTCTCGAGTTGACCGGCCCATGGTGGCGCCCCGGGCCGTCGGGCAGGCAACTCGAAACGTGGGTCGAGCGCGTCAACACGGCCTTCCTGTCCGCGGGAGTTCCCGCTGAACCGATCTCGGCAGGCGCGAGCCTTGCCGTCCTCGGGTCGCTGCAGCGGGCAGCCATCGTGACCGCGGCCGCACTCACCGAACGTGCGGGCGTCATCTTCATCGACCTGGGCGACGGGTTGCCCGGCGCGCGGGATGACTCCGACTTCGCATCCATCATCGCTGCGCTCGCGCCGGCATCGACCACCGTCGTCCTCGGCTCGTCGTCATTCGACCCCGCACGTCCCGAGGCGCCAAGCGGCCGCCGGACACTCGACCTCGATCTCTACACGTTTGACAGAAAGGGTGTGTTGCTATGAGCACCAGGCTCGAACGACTCTTCAGCCGCTCGGCTGGGCAACGCAGACGGCGCACCGGACTGTTGCTTGCCGGTGTCATCGCAGTGCCGCTGCTCGTGGCCGGCTTCTTCGCCGGGGCACTCAGCAACGCCGACAAGCGCATCGACGCCATCCCTGCCATGGTCGTCAACCACGACACAATGGTGACGACGACAGCAGCGGATGGCACCAAGCAGCAGATCCTCGCCGGGCGCCAGCTGGTCACCCAGCTCACCGGGCCGAACACCGCCGGGTTCGCGTGGACCATCTCCAGCACCAAGGATGCGCAGGCCGCGCTGGCCGCGGGCAAGGTGTACGCCGTGCTGACGATCCCGAGCGACTTCTCGAAGTCGATCCAATCGATCTCGGGTATCTCGCCCACGCAGGCGGACCTCAACATCCGCACGGATGACGCGCACGGCTACCTCGCGGGGTCTGCGGCGCAGGCGGTCGGCACGGCCATGTCCAGCGCGTTCGGCAAGGAGATCACGTCGCGCTACTTGACCGCGTTCTACCAGAACCTGGCAGGGATGGGCGGATCCCTTTCGACGGCCGCGGCGGGGGCCTCGAAGATCTCCACAGGCATCGACGGCCTCGCAACGGGGCTCGGTTCGCTTTCGAGCGGTGCGGCCACGGCGTCGACGGGAGCCACCCAGCTGGCCAGCGGCGTCTCCCAGTACACGGGCGGTGTCGATCAGCTGAGTGCGGGGCTCGGCAAGCTCAACGCGGGGGCGGGCGGTTTGTCCCAGCTCTCCTCCGGCATCGGGTCGTATACGAGCGGGGTCTCCTCGCTTTCGGCGGCGCTCGCGCAAGCGAGCGCCGGGCTTCAATCAACGGATCCGGCGGTCGTCAGCGCCAGTGAAACCGCGATCGCGGGGATCTCCGCGCAGCTCGCCACGGCAGCAAGTGGCGGCACGACGCTGGCGAGCCAGGCTGCTACGGCGATCAGCGGAATCCAGGGCGGCATCGCGCAGAGCGCGAGCGCCGCGACCCAGATCTCGGCAAGCTCGAGCTCGCTCCGGTCCGGGGCGAGCGGTCTGGCTGGCGGAGTATCACAGCTCTCGAGCGGAACAGCCTCCGCGGCATCCGGTGCCACCGCGCTCACGAGCGGCGCGAGCCAGCTTGCGACGGGGCTCGCCGGTGGCGCTGACCAGGCATCCGCCCTCAAGGGCGGCAACGCGACAACCATGGCCAAGGTCGTCGCCGACCCTGTGGGCGTCACCGTGAGCAAGAACAATCCCATCAACACCGTCGGCGGTGTCATCGGCATGCTCTTCGTGCCCATCGGCCTGTGGATCGGGGCGGTGGCGATCTTCCTCCTGCTGAAGCGGGTGAGCGCTCTGGCGCTCGCCTCGACCGCTTCGAGCGGGCGGATCGTGCTCCGCGGCATGGCGAGGGCCGTCGCGCTCGCGCTGGCGCAGTCGGTCGTTCTGGTGGCGCTGCTGCATACGGCCCTTGGCGTCACGTGGGCGCTCGTCCCGTCCACGCTCGCGTTCTCGATGCTGCTCGCGATCGTGTTCGCCGCAGTGCATTACCTGCTAACGGTCGCGTTCGGCCGGGTGGGAATCATGGTGTCCCTCCTGCTTCTCGCGTTACAGCTCACCGCGGTCGGCGGCCTCTTCCCGGTCGAGATCGTTGCGTCGCCGTTCCAGTTCATCAGCCCGCTGTTGCCTCTCACGTATGCCGTTCAGGGAATGCAGGGAATCGTCTCCGGAGTCGGAGGCGCTGATGTCGCCGGGGCGGCCATCGCGCTCATCCTGTTTGGAGCGGTCAGCCTGCTGCTGTCATTCCTGCTGATTGCCAGGAAGCGTGGGGCGAAAGCGTTCGGCTTCGCGCTGGCGCGCGGTTAGGACTGCTTGCCTGGCATGAGCGCGGCAAGCGCGCGTCGCGAGCGGGCGAAGCGCGGTGGGCGGGCAGGCAATGCGGCGTGAGCCCTGGCGAACGCGATGGTTTCGATCAGCAGCTCGAGGCGCTCCTGCTCGGTCTTGCTCTTACGCGTGTTGACCTCGGCGACGATGCTCCCACTCCAGTTCTCCGCAGCGAGGTGTGCGAGCACCTCGGCTACGGGCTGGGTGCCGCGACCGGGCAGCAGGTGCTCGTCGAACACCCGGCCCTCTTCGAGCGAGGCCGATCCATCGCACAGGTGCACGTGGCGGAGTCTCGACCCAAGCGCAAGCGCCATCTGCAGGCTGTCGCGCCCGCTGAGGGCAGCGTGCGAAAAGTCGAGTGTGACCGCGTCGCAGTCCATGTCGGTCGGGTCCCAGCCGGGTGAGTACGCCTTGAGGCTTCGCCCCGCGACTTTCCAGGTGAACATGTTCTCGACCGCGATCTCGACGCCGGTCGCTGACTGGATTTCGCGCGCGATGTCGAGGAAGTTCTCCGCGTAGCCGGACTGCCAGCGAAACGGCGGATGCACGACGACTGTCGAAGCTCCGATCGTCTTCGCGAGCTCGGCCGACTTCTCGAGCTTGATGCGCGGATCCCGGCCCCAGACGAAATGCGTGAGGAGCAGAACGGGGGCGTGAATCGAGAGGATGGGCAGGTCGTACTTGGCCGAGAGGGCGAGCAACGCAGACGCATCCTGCGTCACTTCGTCGCGCGTAACCATGACCTCGACACCGTCGTAGCCGGCGAGCTTGGCCAGACGAAACGCGTGCTCCGTTGGGAGCGGATACACGCACGATGTGCTCATCCCGATCCGTATCATTGTCGTCAGTGTAGCCATTCCACCTGAACAGGAGGTATCCATTCGGCAAGGACATGGAAACTGGAAAACCGTCCACTGGTAACCTGAAACAAGTGCGTACGCCAGCGGACTTCGACCGATCGGACCCACCATTTCACCACACCGACCGCCGATAACTACCGGGAGAGAACCAGCCACTTTCGACCTGGTGATCGTCTCCAACAGGCTGCCCGTCGATCGGGCCGTGTCCGACGATGGAGAGGCTTCGTGGCGTCCATCGCCCGGTGGACTCGTCGCGGCTCTCGAACCTGTCATGCGCACACAGGACGGCGTGTGGGTCGGGTGGGCTGGGGTCGCGGACGAGCACCTCGAGCCATTCGAGATCGATGGAATCGACCTGATCCCCGTTCCGCTCAGCGAACAAGAGGTCGAGAACTACTACGAAGGCTTCTCGAATGACACGCTGTGGCCGCTCTACCACGATGTGATCGCGCCGCCGAAGTTCCGCCGGGAATGGTGGGACGCATACGTCGCGGTCAACCAGCGGTTTGCCGACGAGGCGGCGAGGGCGTCCGCGCACGGGGCGGCCGTATGGGTGCACGACTACCAGCTGCAGCTGGTGCCGAAGATGCTGCGTGAGGCGCGACCCGACCTCGTGATCGGTTTCTTCAACCACATCCCGTTCCCGCCTTACGGCATTTACTCCCAGCTGCCGTGGCGCAGGCAGATTATCGAGGGCCTGCTCGGGGCCGATGTGATCGGCTTCCAGCGACTTGCCGACGCTGGCAACTTCGCGCGGGCCGTCCGCAGGCTCAAGGGCTACGACACGCGCGGTCCGATCATCGAAGTGCCCATCGGGGTCGACGACCCGACGTCGGGTTCGCATCGACATGTGACGCGGAGCCGGCAGGGCGGTCTTGTGCGCACCGTGCTCGCGATGCAGTTCCCGATCTCGATCGACGCCCACATGTACGAAGAGATGGCCTCACGACCTGAGATCCAGGAACGTGCTCGCCAGATCCGCCAGGATCTCGGCAACCCGAAGACCATCATGCTCGGGGTCGACCGTCTCGATTACACGAAGGGCATCGGCCACCGGCTCGAGGCTTTCGGAGAGCTCCTGGCCGATGGCAGTATCTCGGTCGACGACGTCACGCTCGTGCAGGTGGCGAGCCCGAGCCGCGAACGCGTCGAGACCTATCGCCAACTGCGCGATGAGATCGAGCTGACCGTGGGCCGCATCAACGGCGATTACAGCAGCATCAGCCACACCGCGATCTCCTACCTGCATCACGGGTATCCGCGTGAAGAGATGGTCGCGCTGTACCTCGCGGCCGATGTCATGCTCGTCACCGCTCTGCGCGATGGAATGAACCTCGTTGCGAAGGAGTATGTCGCAAGCAGGGTGGATGACGACGGTGTGCTGATTCTGAGCGAGTTCGCCGGGGCATCCGATGAACTGCGCCAGGCGCTCCTGATCAACCCGCACGACATCGAGGGCCTCAAGGATGCGATGTTGCGCGCGATCTCGATGCCCAAGCGGGAGAGGTCCAGGCGCATGCGCGCGCTGCGCAAGCGCGTGCTGACGAACGATGTCGCCCGCTGGTCGGCGGCGTTCCTGGATGCGCTCACACGCAGCGCCCATGGAGATCACCCTCTTCAACATCCGCTTGGTCACGAATCACGAGAACGCTAGGAACATGTCCAGAACCACGCCCCATACTCGGCAGGAGTCGGCAAGCGCCCTCGTCCAGGCGCTGACCGAACTCGCCCGCACGCCGCGACTGCTCGTCGCGCTCGACTTCGATGGCACACTGGCGCCGTTCGTCGATGAGCCGTTGAGGGCGCGCACGCTTCCCGAGGCGAAGGCTGCCCTCGACAGGCTCCAACGGGTGCCCGAGACGTGGGTCGCCTACGTCTCCGGACGCCCCCTCGCGAGCCTCGCGAGGGTCACCGAGGCCGACGATGACGCGCTCCTGATCGGTTCGCACGGCGTCGAAGTGCGGTTCGGTGCCGACGGAGACGATCTTGAGCTCAGCGAGGACGAGCGCAATCGCCTTGCCAGGCTCGGCGCACTGCTCGAGCACATTGTCTCGAACGCCCCCGGCGCCATTCTCGAGAGAAAGCCCGTCGGGTTCGGTGTCCACACGCGCAAGCTCGGCGCGGAGCACGCCAGAGCTGTACATCAGGCCGCGCTCGAGGCGGCCGCGTCGGTGGGTGGCCACCTGACCGTGCGCGACGGCAAGGACATCCTCGAGTTCGCCGTTCGCGAGGCGAACAAGGGCGACGGACTCCAGCGCCTGCGCGAGCACGTTCATGCGACTGCGACCCTGTTCGCCGGGGATGATGTGACCGACGAGGACGGGTTCGCGGCGCTGCGCCCTGGCGACGTCGGCATCAAGGTCGGCGAGGGGGACACGAAAGCGCAATTCAGGGTCGCCGATCCGCAGGCGATCGCCGGGCTGCTGGAGCTCCTTGCGGAGGCGCGCGAGCGCTGGGCCGGCGAGAACTCGGTGAGTAGCGACTAGAGCCAGTCGTTGCGCTTGAACGCGGCGTAAAGCCCGATCGACCCCAGCACGATGAGGCCGCTGGACATCCAGAAACCCGACGCAGCGGAGAATCCCGGATACGGCACGTTCTGACCGTAGAATCCCGTGATCGCGGTGGGAACAGCGATGATGGCCGCCCAACTCGTCACCTTCTTCATGATGAGGTTCATACGGTTGCCTTGAAGGCTGATGTTGGTCTCGAGGATGGTCGTCACGAGGTCGCGAAGCGACTCCGTCCACTCGGTCGCGCGCAGGACATGGTCGTAGACATCCTGCAGGTATGGCTGCATCGTGGGATGTGAGGCGATCACGTCCCGCCTCAGCAAGGTGTTGACGACCTCGCGCATCGGAAGCACAACGCGGCGAAGCGTCACGAGGCTCTTGCGCAGCTCGAAGGAGCGGCGCTGGACATCCGGATTTCGCGCCGACGTCGGGTCGAAGAGTGCGTCTTCGAGCCCTTCGATCTCGGCGTCGAGTTGCTGGACGGACTCGAAGTGGCCGTCCACGATCGTGTCGAGGAAACCCCACAGCAGGAAAGGCACGCCGCACGCGGCGAGGTCTGGCTCGTGGTCCCAGTGATCGACGATGCGGCTCATGTCGAAGTCGGCCTTGTGCACAGTGACGAAAGCCCGCTTAGTAATGAACGCCTTGATCTCGGTCGTCGCGAGAGAGCCGGTCTGCGCGTCGAGAGAGACGGCGTACGCGGCGAGGAAGAGGTGCGACGAGTATCGGTCGAGCTTCGGGCGCTGGTAGTCGTGCACGGCATCCTCGACCGCGAGGTGATGCAGGCCGAGCTCCTCCTCGAGCGCTGCCAGGTCGGCAGCCGTCGGCTCCGTGAAGTCGACCCACACCGTCGCTGTCTCGTCGGCGACACAGTCGGAGACATCGTCGAGAGGGAAATCTTCGTTCTCGAGGACGCCGTTGCGGTACAGACGGGTGCGAATCATGCGCCAATGCTAGGCGAGCGGCATGCATAGCAGCCCGCACCTCGCGGTGGACGCGGTGTCAGGTTCGCCCTTCAGGGAAGTTCTAGACTCGACACATGCCTGAAATCGACATCAAACCACGTAGTCGCGACGTCACGGACGGGATTGAAGCCACCACGAGCCGTGGCATGCTTCGCGCCGTCGGAATGGGCGACGCCGACTGGGACAAGCCGCAGATCGGCATTGCGAGCTCGTGGAACGAGATCACGCCGTGCAACCTCTCGCTGGACCGGCTCGCGCAAGGCGCGAAGGAGGGTGTGCACTCCGGCGGAGGCTACCCGCTCCAGTTCGGCACCATCTCGGTCTCCGATGGCATCTCCATGGGCCACGAGGGCATGCACTTCTCGCTCGTCTCCCGCGAGGTCATCGCCGACTCCGTGGAGACCGTCATGATGGCGGAACGCCTCGATGGCTCCGTCCTGCTCGCGGGCTGCGACAAGTCGCTTCCCGGCATGCTCATGGCGGCTGCTCGCCTGAACCTTTCCTCGGTGTTCCTGTATGGGGGCTCGATCGCCCCCGGCTGGGTCAAGCTCTCCGACGGCACGGAGAAGGAAGTCACGATCATCGACTCCTTCGAAGCGGTCGGCGCATGCAAGGCGGGCACCATGAGCCTCGAGGATCTCGACCGGATCGAACGTGCCATCTGCCCAGGTGAGGGTGCCTGTGGCGGCATGTACACCGCCAACACCATGGCATCCGTCGCCGAGGCGCTCGGGATGAGCCTTCCAGGCTCGGCAGCGCCGCCCTCGGCGGACCGTCGCCGCGACTACTACGCACACCGGTCCGGTGAGGCCGTGGTCAACCTGTTGCGCCTCGGGATCACGACGCGCGACATCCTGACCAGGAAGGCCTTCGAGAACGCGATCGCGGTCGCCATGGCCTTCGGCGGCTCGACCAACGTTGTGCTGCATCTGCTCGCGATCGCGCGCGAGGCCGAGGTCGACCTCACGCTTGATGACTTCAACCGCATCGGCGACAAGGTTCCGCACCTCGGCGACCTCAAGCCGTTCGGCAAGTACGTCATGAACGACGTCGACCGCATGGGCGGCGTCCCTGTCGTCATGAAGGCCCTCCTGGATGCCGGGCTGCTGCACGGTGACGCGATGACCGTCACGGGCAAGACCGTCGCGGAGAACCTTGCCGAGCTGAACCCGCCGGCGCTCGACGGCACAGTCATCCGCACTCTCGACAACCCGATCCACGCGACCGGCGGCCTCACGGTGCTCAAGGGCACCATGGCTCCCGAGGGCGCAGTCGTGAAGACGGCGGGCTTCGACGCCGGCGTCTTTGAGGGACCCGCGCGCGTGTTCGAGCGTGAGCGGGGCGCGATGGACGCCCTCACCGAGGGTGCCATCAACAAGGGCGACGTCATCGTCATCCGCTACGAGGGTCCAAAGGGCGGACCAGGGATGCGCGAGATGCTCGCCATCACGGCCGCCATCAAGGGAGCAGGCCTCGGGAAGGATGTACTACTATTGACGGACGGTCGATTCTCAGGCGGCACAACCGGCCTGTGCATCGGCCACATAGCACCCGAAGCAGTGGACGCTGGTCCCATTGCCTTCGTGCGCGATGGTGATCTGATACGGGTCGATATCGCAGCTCGCTCGCTTGACCTACTTGTCGACGAGGCCGAGCTGGCCGCCCGCCGTGAAGGCTGGGCCCCGCTTGCTCCGCGCTACACCCGTGGCGTTCTCGCTAAGTATTCGAAGCTTGTGCACTCAGCAGCTGAGGGCGCGATCACGGGGTAGTTGCGTTTTCATCATTCGCGCCTCATCTCACACAAGGAATCTGATGTCCACGGAATTAACGCCCGTGCCAAAAAGCTCGCTCGACGAGCCAGAAATTCTGACCGGCTCAGGAGCGATCCTGCGCTCCCTCGAGCACCTCGGCATCAAGGATGTGTTCGGCCTCCCAGGAGGCGCGATCATGCCCTTCTACGACGAGCTCATGTCGTCGACAGCCATCCGTCACATCCTGGTTCGTCATGAACAAGGGGCGGGTCACGCGGCCGAGGGCTACGCGGCATCCACCGGCAAGCTCGGCGTCTGCATCGCGACGTCCGGTCCGGGTGCAACCAACCTCGTGACAGCCATCGCGGATGCCCACATGGACTCGGTGCCGCTGCTCGCGATCACGGGCCAGGTCTTCTCGACCTCCATGGGAACCGACGCGTTCCAGGAGGTCGACATCGTGGGAATCACGATGCCGATCACGAAGCACTCGTTCCTTGTGACGCGTCCGGAGGACGTTCCAGCGACCATCGCCGCGGCGGTCCACATCGCGACGACCGGTCGCCCTGGTCCCGTGCTCGTCGACGTGACCAAGGACGCGCAACAGAACAGTGCGCCGTTCGTGTGGCCGCCGAAGGTTGACCTCCCCGGTTACCGCCCGGTGACCAAGGCGCACGGCAAGCAGATCCAGGCCGCTGCACGACTGCTGCTCGAGGCCAAGCGTCCGGTGCTCTACGTGGGCGGCGGGGTGATCCGTGCGGAGGCATCCGCCGAGCTGCTCGTGCTCGCCGAAACCGTCGGCGCGCCGGTCGTGACCACACTCATGGCCCGCGGCGCATTCCCCGACTCGCATAAGCAGCACCTCGGCATGCCCGGAATGCACGGCACGGTTCCTGCCGTGCTCGCGATCCAGGAATCCGACCTGCTGATTTCGCTCGGTGCCCGATTCGACGACCGCGTTACCGGCAAGCCCAGCGAGTTCGCACCGAATGCGAAGGTTGTGCACGTCGACATCGACCCCGCCGAGATCTCGAAGATCCGCGTGGCCGACGTCCCGATCGTTGGTGATGCCAAGGACGTGATCGCCGACCTCACCGTCGCGTTCAGGCACATCGCGAAGGACACCGAGCCCGACCTCGTCGAGTGGTGGGCGCGCCTCGACAGGCTGCGCGAGCAGTATCCGCTCGGATACGACGAGCCGACCGACGGCCTGCTCTCTCCGCAGTACGTGATCGAGCGCATCGGCCAGATCACCGGTCCGGAGGGCATCTACGCGGCCGGCGTCGGCCAGCACCAGATGTGGGCAGCTCAATTCATCAAGTACGAGCGCCCGAACTCGTGGCTGAATTCCGGCGGCGCCGGGACAATGGGCTACGGGCTGCCTGCCGCCATGGGCGCAAAAGTCGCGGAGCCGGAACGCACCGTGTGGGCGATCGATGGCGACGGATGCTTCCAGATGACCAACCAGGAACTCGCGACCTGCACGATTAACAACATCCCGATCAAGGTCGCGATCATCAACAATTCCTCGCTCGGCATGGTGCGCCAATGGCAGACACTGTTCTACGAGGGCCGCCACTCTTTCACCGACCTCAACACCGGTCACGGCACCGCCATGGTGCCGGACTTCGTGAAGATGGCGGATGCGTATGGTGCCCTTGGCATCCGCGTCACCAAGAAGGAAGACGTGGACGCCGCGATCAAGCTGGCCAACGAGACGAACGATCGCCCGGTGGTCATCGACTTCATCGTGAGCCGTGACTCGATGGTGTGGCCGATGGTCCCGCAGGGGGTCGGGAACTCCTCGGTGCAATACGCCCGCGATCACGCCCCCCAGTGGGAAGAGGAGTAGAGCAATGAGCCACGTACTTTCACTCCTCGTCGAGGACAAGCCGGGCCTGCTGACCCGCGTCGCCGGGCTCTTCGCCCGTCGTGGGTTCAACATCGAGAGCCTCGCGGTCGGCAAGAGCGAGGTCGAGGGACTCTCGCGCATCACGGTCGTCGTGGATGTCGAGGAGCTCCCACTGGAGCAGGTCACCAAGCAGCTCAACAAGCTCGTCAACGTCATCAAGATCGTTGAGCTGGATCCCGCGCAGTCCGTGCACCGCGAGCACCTCCTGATCAAGGTGCGCGTGGACAACACCACGCGATCGCAGGTGCTCGAGGCGGTGAACCTGTTCCGCGCGCGCGTCGTTGACGTGTCGACGGATGCCCTCGTGATCGAGGTCACGGGTGACGGCGGCAAGACGCAGGCACTGCTCAAGGTGCTTGAGCCGTACGGAATCAGGGAGATCGCCCAATCAGGCCTGCTCGCGATCGGCCGGGGATCCAAGAGCATCACCGAACGAGTCTTCAAGAACTAGCTTTTTCACCACCATTTACAGCTTTTTCACCACCATTACAAAAGGAGAACCATCAACGTGTCTGAGATCTACTACGACAAGGACGCCGACCTGTCGATCATCCAGGGCAAGAAGGTTGCAGTGATCGGATACGGCTCGCAGGGCCATGCCCACGCGCAGAACCTCCGTGACTCCGGCGTCGAGGTCGTTGTCGGCCTGAAGGAGGGCTCGAAGTCGAAGTCCAAGGCTGAAGAAGCCGGCTTCACGGTTCAGAGCGCGGCCGACGCTGCGGCCTGGGCCGACGTGATCGTCATTCTCGCGCCCGACCAGGTTCAGCGCCACCTCTACGCGGACGACATCCAGCCGAACCTCTCCGAGGGCAACGCACTCGTCTTCGGCCACGGCTTCAACATCCGCTTCGGATACATCGAGGCTCCCAAGGGCGTCGACGTGATCATGGTCGCCCCGAAGGGCCCGGGACACACGGTTCGTCGCGAATACGAGGCAGGCCGTGGCGTTCCCGTCATCGTCGCCGTCGAGGAGGACGCGACCGGCAACGCCTGGCCGCTCGTCCTCAGCTACGCCAAGGGAATCGGCGGCCTGCGCGCCGGCGGCATCAAGACGACGTTCACCGAGGAGACCGAGACCGACTTGTTCGGTGAGCAGGCCGTGCTCTGCGGCGGCGTCTCGCAGCTGGTCCAGTACGGTTTCGAGACGCTGACCGAGGCGGGTTACCAGCCGCAGGTCGCGTACTTCGAGGTCCTGCATGAGCTCAAGCTCATCGTCGACCTGATGTGGGAGGGCGGCATCGCCAAGCAGCGTTGGAGCGTTTCCGACACGGCTGAGTACGGCGACTACGTTTCCGGCCCGCGCGTCATCGACCCGCACGTCAAGGAGAATATGCAGGCCGTGCTCGCTGACATCAAGTCCGGTGCATTCGCGGAGCGCTTCATCGCTGACCAGGATGCCGGCGCGCCGGAGTTCCTCGCGCTGCGTGCCAAGGGCGAGGCGCACCCGATCGAGGCGACCGGGCGCGAGCTGCGCAAGCTCTTCGCGTGGAACGCGTCGAACGACGACGACTACGTCGATGGCGAGGTCGCTCGCTAGAAGTCATGGTCGAGCGGCGGGCGAGGCTCGCCGCTCGAACCACGGCGGAGAGACGCAATGGGCAAACGGATGCTCGCGGTTGAGATCGCAGTGCAGGATGTGCAGGGTGTGCGCATTGCGGTGGCGGAGGGCGCCGACCGCGTCGAGCTGTGCTCGGCGCTCGGAGTAGGTGGACTGACACCATCTGCCGGCACCATCGAGGCGGTGGTCGCTGCGGCGCGGAGCGAGGGGCGTCCCGGGTTCGTGCACGTCCTCATCCGCCCTCGACCGGGCGGTTTCGTGTATTCGACGGATGAGCTCGACGTCATGCTGCGTGAAGTTCGGTTTGCACGAGACGCGGGTGCCGGCGGGGTCGTGATCGGGGCTCTCGATGACGAGGGAGGCATCGACCTCGAGATCACGCGCGCCCTCGTGGATGCGGCAGGACCGCTCGACGTGACATTTCATCGTGCGGCGGATGTCGCCACTGACCCGGTTGCGATCGTCGATGTCCTTGCCGCGGTGGGCATCCGCCGCGTCCTGACCTCCGGGCAGGCTGCTCACAGCATCGACGGTTTGCCGACACTTGCGGCCATGGTCGAACGCGCCGCGGGGCGCATCCAGGTCATGGCGGGCGGGGGAGTGACCGTGCCAGACATCGAGGCGCTGGCCGGCGTTGGAGTCGATGCCGTGCACCTCTCGGCCCGGCGAATCGTGATCGGCACGGCGAGCGGTCCCGGCGGTGGCGATGTCACGTATGACGCGACCGATGTGGCGCTCGTTCGGGCGACGATGGCCGCGGCGCGCGGCAGGTAAAGTTAGAACGAACCGCGTCCCGATGATCGTGGCGCATGCCATCCCAGCCTGCTCCGATTCAAAGGAACCGCCACGTGACAAAGCCGGTCGTGCTGATCGCAGAAGAACTCTCACCCGCCACAGTCGACGCTCTTGGACCCGACTTCGAGGTCCGCAACGTCGACGGAACCGACCGGCCGGCACTGCTTGCCGCGCTCAGCGACTCTGACGCCATCCTGGTGCGCTCAGCGACCAAGGTCGACGCGGAAGCCATCGCCGCGGCTCCCAAGTTGCGCGTGATCGCGCGCGCGGGCGTCGGCCTCGACAACGTCGACATCAAGGCTGCGACCACGGCCGGTGTTATGGTCGTCAACGCCCCGACGTCCAACATCATCTCGGCGGCAGAGCTGACCATCGGCCATATCCTGAGCCTCGCGCGCCACATTCCGGCCGCGCACAGCGCGCTCGCCGACGGCCAGTGGAAGCGCTCGAAATACACGGGCGTCGAACTGTACGAGAAGACCGTCGGCATCATCGGGCTTGGCCGGATCGGTGCCCTGATCACGGCCAGACTTCAGGCCTTTGGCACGAAGGTCGTCGCGTATGACCCGTACGTGACATCGGCGCGTGCGCAGCAGCTGGGCGTCCAGCTCGTCACGCTCGACGAGCTTCTCGGGCAGTCCGACTTCATCACGATCCACATGCCCAAGACCCCCGAGACCACGGGCATGATCAGCGACGCGCAGCTCGCGCTCATGAAGCCGACCGCATTCATCGTGAACGTCGCTCGCGGCGGCCTCATCGACGAAGACGCGCTCCACCGCGCGCTGACCAGCAACACGATCGCCGGTGCGGGTCTCGATGTCTTCGTGAGCGAGCCGCCGGCCGACTCCCCACTGCTTGCCCTCGATAACGTGGTCGTCACACCACACCTCGGGGCCTCCACGGACGAGGCGCAGGAGAAGGCTGGCGTATCCGTCGCCAAGTCGGTCAGACTCGCACTCTCGGGTGAGCTCGTCCCCGACGCCGTGAATGTGGCCGGCGGGGTCATCGATCCCTCGGTGCGGCCCGGCATCCCGCTCATGGAGAAGCTGGGACAGATCTTCTCCGGACTTGCGCACAGCCCGCTCACGAGCGTCGATGTCGAGGTTCGCGGCGAGATCGTCGAGTTCGACGTGAGCGTGCTCAAGCTGGCCGCGCTCAAGGGCATCTTCTCCAACGTCGTGAGCGAGAACGTCTCGTACGTCAACGCGCCGCTGCTCGCCGAACAGCGCGGCATCGAGGTACGCCAGCTCACGGATTCCGTCAGCGAGGAGTATCGCAATCTCCTGACCCTGCGTGGAGCGCTCAGCGACGGATCGCAGATTTCGGTCTCTGGAACCCTCACCGGGACCAAGCAGATCGAGAAGATCGTCGAGATCAATGGCTATGACGTCGAGGTCCCGATCGCGAGGCACCTGATCGTGATGATTTACGACGACCGCCCCGGCATCGTCGCCATTTACGGCCACGAGTTCGGCGAGGCGAACATCAACATCGCGGGCATGCAGATCGCACGCACGGGCGCGGGCGGCAAGGCCCTGAGCGTGCTCACGGTCGACTCACGCGTGCCAGAGGGCCTGCTCGAGAAGGTGCGGCTCGCGATCGCGGCCGACCTCATGCACGAGATCGACATCACCGAATAACCCACCTCACACGAAAACGATCCGGCCGCGCCGGTGGCGCAGCCGGATCGTCAGGCGAGGAGATATGCCTCGCGCGGCAACGAGGACCTAGACGTCCAAGTCGTCGCTTCGCTCCGTCCTGTTGTATGCCTGGCCGGTTGTGGGATCCGCGTCGACTCGTGTCGTCACGCTCGACCGACGCTTGCGCAACAGCAGAACGATTCCGAGGATGACGACGACGACGCCGGCGCCCATCAGGATGTTGCCGACCAACGCGAGGTCGATCCAGCCGGGACTGACGTTGAGTGCGAAACGGAGGATCGCACCGATCACGAAAAGAAATATTCCTGCGCCGAGACTCATATTCTTTTTCTCCTTTTGGCTAGGCCGTACGCTCCACAACGTACTCTCGGCAGCCGCAACGGGCTAGGCCGGGTTCGTGCGCGGGTAATCTGGCTGTAGCCATTTGCATCAAGTCTCAGGAGTGTGTATGCCTCGATCGATCAAGCTCGCCGTCATTCCAGGAGACGGAATTGGGCCCGAAGTCATCGCCGAAGCGATCAAGGTCCTCGATGCCGTCTCGGAGACCGCCGGTGCCACGTTCGAGAAGACCGAGTTCTCCCTCGGCGCGGGCCGCTTCCTTGCAACAGGCGATGTGCTCACGGATGCCGACCTCGATGCGATCAAGACGCATGACGCGATCCTGCTGGGTGCGGTGGGCGGAGTCCCGGGCGACCCACGGCTCAAGGATGCGAACATCGAACGAGGCCTGCTGCTGAAGCTGCGCTTCTCCCTCGATCACTATGCCAACCTCCGACCGACGACCCTGTTCCCCGGTGTCGCGAGCCCGCTCGCCCACCCGGGTGACGTCGATTTCGTCGTCGTGCGCGAAGGCACAGAGGGCCCATACGTCGGAAACGGCGGAACCGTCAGGGCAGGCACTCCACAGGAGGTGGCCAACGAGGTCTCTGTCAACACTGCCTTCGGTGTCGAGCGCGTTGTCCGCTTCGGGTTCGCGCAGGCGGCAGCGCGGCGACAGAAGCTGACGCTCGTGCACAAGACGAATGTGTTGACCTTCTCCGGTGGCCTCTGGAAGCGCATCGTCGACGACGTGGCGACAGAGTATCCGGGTGTCGCTGTCGACTACCTGCACGTCGATGCCGCCACGATATTCCTGGTGACGAATCCTGCTAGGTTTGACGTCATCGTCACGGACAACCTCTTCGGCGACATCCTCACCGATCTCGCGGCCGCAATCAGCGGCGGCATCGGAATAGCGGCCTCGGGCAACATCAACCCCGACGGCACCTTCCCCAGTATGTTCGAGCCGGTCCACGGATCCGCCCCCGACATCGCTGGCCAGCAAAAAGCTGACCCCACCGCGGCGATCCTGTCCGCGGCACTCCTCCTGGGCCACCTCGGTCTCACGGATGCCGCGGATCGCGTCAACCGGGCGGTGATGGCCGATCTTGCCGGACGGGGAACCACACAACGCCGGACGGCTGAAGTCGGCGACGCAATCGTCGGCTTGCTGTCGCAGAATTAGACGACACAATTTTAGAAGGACACTCATGACCGCTCCCACCGCAACAGCAACCACGCTCGAGTTCGCCGTGACTCGCAATCTCGCCGCGCGGGGGGCCGCGGAACGGGAAGCGATCCTGGCGGATCCGGGCTTCGGCAAGCATTTCACCGACCACATGGTCGACATCTGCTGGTCTGCCAAGGGCGGCTGGCACCGTCCGCGGGTGCAGCCGTACGGTCCGATCCAGCTCGAGCCATCAGCCGCGGTCCTGCATTATGCGCAGGAGATATTCGAGGGGCTCAAGGCATATCGCCATGCGGATGGGTCCATCTGGTCGTTCCGTCCGGAGGCCAACGCGGCTCGCCTGGAGCGCTCCGCGAAGCGACTCTCCCTGCCCGTTCTGCCGAGCGAGTACTTCGTCGAGTCGATCAGGCAGCTGATCGCGCTGGATGGCGCCTGGGTGCCGTCCGCGCCGGAGACGAGCCTGTACATCCGCCCGTTCATGTTCGCCAAGGAGGCATTCCTCGGCGTGCGCCCCGCCGAGAAAGTGGCGTATTACGTCATCGCGAGCCCGGCCGGCGCGTACTTCACCGGCGGCGTCACGCCCGTCTCGATCTGGCTGTCGACAACATACTCTCGCGCTGGCAAGGGTGGAATGGGCGCCGCGAAGACAGGTGGCAACTATGCCGCGTCCCTCGTCGCCCAGGCCGAGGCCTATGAGAACGGCTGCGCCCAGGTTCTCTTCCTCGACTCCGAGGAAGGGAAGTACCTGGAGGAACTTGGCGGGATGAACGTCGTGCTCGTCTACAAGGACGGCACCCTCGTCACGCCGGAGTCCGAGAGCATCCTCGAGGGGATCACGCGGGACTCCATCCTTCAACTTGCCCGTGACCGAGGCCACAAGGTGGAACAGCGCAAGGTCACTCTCGACGAGTGGCGCGATGGCGTCGCATCGGGCGAGGTGACCGAAGTCTTCGCATGTGGCACGGCCGCCGTCGTCACCCCTATCGCCCTGCTCAAGGGTGACGGTTTCGAGGTCGGCTCTGCGGATGCCCCGGCCGGCGAACTCACGATGTCGTTGCGCCAGGAGCTCACCGACATCCAGTACGGCCGGCTGCCCGACCGACACGGCTGGCTGACCCGCCTCGACGCCTAGCGCCACAGGCGGCGGCAATCCGGCAGTTTAGGCTTGGTGCATGAAGATCGCACGGTTCAGTCACGAAGGCACCCTCTCCTACGGAATCCTGGATGACGATGAACTGGTCGTGCTGGACGGCGACCCCATGTTTGCCGGCTTCGAGCCCACGGGGGAGCGCATTCCGCTCAACCGAGCGACCTTCCTCGCGCCGGTGATTCCGCGATCCAAGGTGGTCGCGGTCGGCAAGAACTACCACGACCACGCCGAGGAAACGGGGAGTGTGGCGCCGGATGCCCCGCTCCTCTTCCTGAAGCCCAATACGGCCGTCATCGGCCCGCGCGACACCATCGTGCTGCCACCACAGTCGAAGCAGGTCGAGCACGAGGGCGAACTCGCGATCGTCATCGGACGGATCGCGAAGAACGTCCCCGCGGCCGAGTATGCCGACTATGTCTTCGGATACACGATCGCCAACGACGTCACGGCGAGAGACCTGCAGAAGGCAGACGGACAGTGGGCGAGAGCCAAGGGATTCGACACGTTCTGCCCGCTCGGGCCCGTGATCGAGACCGAGTTCGACCCCTCAACCGCGACCCTCAAGACGCGCGTGAACGGCGAGTTGCGCCAGGACGGTCTTGTGCGCGACATGGTGCACGACATCCCAGCGATCGTCGAGTACGCGTCGAGTGTGTGGACGCTGCTGCCCGGCGACGTCATCCTCACGGGTACTCCCGGGGGGATCGGCCCGCTCACCGATGGCGACGTGGTCGAGATCGAGATCTCCGGGATCGGCACATTGTCGAACCCGGTGCGGTCGGCGGGCCGAGCTTGAGATCGAGCGGCCATGGCAAGCAGGATGCTTGACATGGCCGCTCGCGGCGCTGCGACTACTGCTCGCTCCTGGTGGTTCACGTCGCCAGCGGATCGGCGTGGCCGCCAGGGCCGTCGCGCGGCGCGTGTGAGCGGGTCAGAACGCGACCTGGCACGGAGGCTGCGCAACCTTCGTCATCCGGCTGCCGGTGGAGGCCAAGTAGGATTACTTAGCGTATGTCTGATCTCATTGCGCACCCGTTTTCCACCGCAACCGGCGCCGATGTGCGCGTTCGGTTCTGCCCGTCACCGACCGGAACGCCCCACGTCGGGCTCATCCGCACCGCCCTGTTCAACTGGGCGTACGCGCGGCACACCGGCGGCACGTTGGTCTTCCGCATCGAGGACACGGATGCCGCGCGCGACAGCGAGGAAAGCTACGGCCAGATCATCGAGGCTTTGCGCTGGCTCAGGCTCGACTGGGATGAGGGCGTCGACGTCGGTGGTCCGCACGCCCCGTACCGGCAGTCGGAGCGGTACGACATCTACCGCGATGTGATCGCGAAGCTCAAGGCATCCGGACACGTCTACGAGAGCTTCGCAACAGGCGAAGAGATCGAGGTGCGCAATGTCTCGCTCGGCCGCGACCCGAAGCTTGGCTACGACAACTTCGAACGCGACCTGACCGAGGACCAAAGGGCCGCATTCCGGGCGGAGGGCCGCGAGCCGGCGCTACGCCTGCGTGTGCCGGATGCCGACCTGAGCTTCGATGACCTCGTGCGCGGCGAGATCACATTCCCGGCGGGTTCGTTCAGCGACTTCGTCGTGGTGCGCCCGAACGGGCATCCGCTGTATCCGTTCGTCAATCCCGTCGACGACGCCATCATGGGCGTGACGCATGTGCTGCGCGGCGAGGACCTGCTCTCTTCGACACCGCGCCAGATCGCGCTGTACCACGCACTCATCGACATCGGACTTACGACGTTCGTCCCGAGATTCGGTCACCTGCCGTATGTCATGGGTGACGGGAACAAGAAGCTCTCCAAGCGCGACCCAGATTCGAACCTGTTCCACCACCGCGACCGCGGGTTCATCCCTGAGGGCCTGGTCAACTACCTCGCGCTGCTCGGCTGGTCGCTCACGCACGACCGCGATGTCTTCTCGATCGAGGAGATGGTCGCGGCCTTCGATGTCGTGGATGTCAACCCGAACCCCGCGCGCTTCGATGTGAAGAAGGCCGAGTCGCTGAACGGCGACCACATCCGGCTGCTCGATGTCGACGACTTCGCCGCGCGCACAGTGCCATACCTCGCTGCGGCGGGCGTCGTGGCGGAGCCTCTCTCGGCCGAGCAGAGCGCGATCCTCGCCGAGGCTGCGCCCCTCGTCCAGGAGCGCGTGCAGTTGCTCGGAGAGGCGCCAGGCATGCTGGGCTTCCTGTTCACGGATGCCGCGTCCCTCGTGATCGAGGACGACGCGCGGTCGTCGCTGCCAGCCAACGCCGGTGAGGTGCTTGGATCGGCACTCGCCGCGCTTGAGACCGTGGCCGAGGGGGAGTGGAACCACGAAGCGATCGAGGGTGCACTGCGCGTCGCGCTCATCGACGGCCTCGAGCTCAAGCCACGCGTCGCGTTCGGGCCGCTGCGGGTCGCGATCTCGGGCCGCCGCGTCTCACCGCCGCTGTTCGAGTCCATGCAGATCCTCGGCAAGGCGGAGTCGCTCGCTCGACTTCGCAACCTACTTCTCTCGGTAGGTTGAGTAGGCCGCCCGCGGTGCCGGTTGAGTAGGTCGCCCGCGGCCGTGTCGAAACCGGTATCGAACCCCGAGTGAGGATCACGACCCATGGTTCCTGAACCCTTCGACTGCGTCGTCGTCGGCGCGGGTCCCGCCGGGCTTTCGGCCGCGCTCAACCTCGTGCGTGCGCGGCGACGCACGCTTGTGCTCGACAGCAATCGTCCGCGCAACGCGGCGACGCTGCACGCACACGGCTTCCTTACGCGGGATGGCATTCCGCCCCTCGAGCTACGCCGCCTTGGGCGTGACGAGGTCGAGGGATACCCGGACGGTGAGGTCGCGTCTGCGCTGGTCGAGCGCATCGTGGCCGTCGAGGAGGGGTTCCTCGTAACTTCACGCGGCATCCGGGGCGGGGGCGCTCGTGAGGATCTCGCTCGAACCGTTGTGCTCGCCAGCGGGCTGACCGAGGAACTGCCAGCGCTGCCGAGCCTCCGTGTCTACTACGGAACGCACCTGCACAGCTGCATTGAGTGCGACGGCTACGAGAAGAAGGATGCGACGCTCGCCCTGATCGGGGAATCCGACGACCTCGCAGAACGCGCGCTGCTCCTCAGCCAGTGGTCGGATGACCTCATCGTGTTCACCAATGGCGTCGGCACGATCAGCGAGGCCGACGAGGGCGGGCTGGCGTCGCGAGGCATCCGCGTTGAGCGACGGCCGATTGTCGATCTCGCCGGCGACCTCGGGACCATGACGGGAGTGCAGCTCGCCGACGGTGAGATTGTGGCCAGGTCTGCTGGGTTCGTGCGCCCCCGCTGGGTTCCAGCGCTCGGGTTTGCCGCAGAATTGGACTTCGACCGCGACGTGGATGGACTCGCCATCGTGGATGCCCGGGGTCGTACTTCGTTGCCTGGCATCTACGCAGTGGGGGACTCTACCCCGCCCGGACCGCAGCAGTTGATCGTTGCCGCAGGCGCCGGAGCGACGGTCGCCGCGACCGTCAATCGGGACCTGATCGGGGCGCTCTAAGGCGCCTCTGCCGGCGGTTTTGTGGGTCCCTCTGAGTACGCTAAAGTTGACAGTCGGCCCGGACTTCGGTTCTGGCTGGTGGGGTATGGTGTAATTGGCAACACGGCTGATTCTGGTTCAGTTGTTCTTGGTTCGAGTCCAGGTACCCCAGCAGTCAATCCACAAAAACCCCCGGAATTCCGGGGGTTTTTCGCATATTCGGGCTTCGGTATCTCATGATTTCTCACCGAATTTAATCAACTTTTCGGCAGACGGTCTGTGAGCGTGCCGGAGGCGGTGCGGGCGAGGGCGGGTCGATTGCTTGACGGCGCGAAGTGCGGTCGCCCTAGTTGGGTTCGTGGCTGAGATCTGGGACCGGAGGCGTTCGCTTAGATCGGGTCGTCATAGATCTCGCGGTACCGCGCGGCGTCGGTGATGCAGTGGATCTCGAACTGCAGGCTCTCGGCTGCGGAGTCGGGTGAGTCCCTGGGCCCGGTGACGGGCGACTATCTCGAGGCGATCGCAGCGACGTGGGCGACCGTCTCATCGGATGTCGCAGACGAGTTCCTTCAGGACATCGAGCTCATCGCCCGCGTTTAGACCGCAAGAGGGTATCCCGCGCGGCGCAGCCGGAGTAGATTGACACCGTTGTGCCTTCCCGTGGGTTATTCGAGCACATCAGGAGCACTGACATCATGGAACTTTTCGGTATCGCCAAGTTCGAACGCTTCTTCCGCCTGGCCGCCAGTCTCGACATCGACAAGAACGATGTGCGGCGCTTCGACGAGTTCGTCAACGACAAGATCTACGACCTGCTGCTGCGGGGCGTGGCGAATGCGAAGGCCAACGCCCGCGACGTCATCGAGCCGCAGGACCTGCCGATCACGAAAGGTCTGCAGGAATCCATCAAGGCGTTCGAGGCGATCGATGAGGAAGTGTCGTTGGACGCGATCCTCGAACATCTGACCAGGCGGCCTCCACTCGACATCGTCTACAGCGATGAGACCGAGGAGAGGCTTCCGCAGATAGCCGGCGGCCTCGGTGTGGCGCTGGCTCGGACGTTTCGAATCCTCGACGAAAAAGTGAAGAACCCGCAGACCCAGCATTGGGACAAGGCCACCCGCGTCTTCGACTTGCTCCTCTAGCCGGCACCGTTCTTCGACAAAGCCCTCGGAATTCCGGGGGCTTTTGCATCTTCGGCCATTCGGGGACGCGAGGGCGCTATTGATTCGACTTTCGCGTCGATTTCGGTTCCGCGCCGGCGGCGTCAAACCGTTCGCGGCTGTCGAGGATGGTGGGGTAGCTACTCATGGCCCACCGGCTGAGTTCGCGAGCGGGTTCGATGAGTGTTGTGCCGATGCTGGTGAGTTCGTATTCGACTCGAGGTGGGACTTCGGCGTGCATGGTGCGTCGCACCAGTCCGTCACGTTCGAGGTGGCGGAGGGTCACCGTCAGCATCCGTTGAGAGATGCCGGGGATGTGTCGTTGGAGCTCGGTGAACCGCAGTCGATGCCCGACGGAAAGTGCACCGACGATCAGCAGGGTCCATTTGTCGCCGATGTGGGCGAGCACGCCACGGATTGCCTCACCGTGCCCGCCCGCCATGCACGCGCTCTCATACTCGGACATCCCAGCCTGACCCTGTTCTGATGCGGTGGGCTCAACGAGGGCCGGTGTGCGAATCGCCATGATCACCTTTCTGTTCCCCCACGAACACGATTGTGCCTTTTGTAAGCGTTGCGAATCTGACTCATGATAGGCAACGCACCATCAGTAAGTATAAGCGACTCAAAAGGAACTCATCGATGAACATTACCCTCTGGATAGTCCAGGCTCTGCTCACCCTCGCCTTCCTCGTGAGTGGAATCACGAAGGTCATTCGCCCCTCGGAGAAGCTGCGGGC
>JAVECW010000058.1 GCA_030841285.1 Microbacteriaceae bacterium | reverse complement strand
GGAATGCTCTCGTCCCGAACGGCTAGACCGGGGCCATGTCGGCGAAGCGGGAGAAGTGGCCCTGGAAGCTCACCGTCACCGTTCGCGTCGGGCCATTGCGGTGCTTGGCGACGATGAGATCGGCCTCGCCAGCGCGGGGGTTGTCCTTCTCGTACGCGCTTTCACGGTGCAGCAGGATGACCATGTCGGCGTCTTGCTCGATCGAGCCGGATTCACGCAGGTCGCTCAGCGCGGGAAGCTTGTCTGCCCTCTGCTCCGGTCCACGGTTGAGCTGTGACAGGGCGATGACAGGCACCTGCAGCTCCTTGGCGAGCAGCTTGAGCGCGCGGGAGAACTCGCTCACCTCCTGCTGGCGGCTTTCGACGCGCTTTCCGCTCGTCATGAGCTGCAGGTAGTCGATGATGACCATCTTGAGGCCGACCCGTTGCTTGAGGCGGCGGCACTTTGCCCTGATCTCGACCAGCGTCATGTTCGGGCTGTCGTCGATGTAGAGCGGGGCGTCGTTGATGCGCCCCCGGGTGGCGGCGATCGTGGTCCAGTCGCGGTTGTCGACCGTTCCCTTGCGCATGCTCTGCAGTGGGACGGATGCCTCGGCAGCGAGCAGGCGCATCGCGATCTCGCTCCGGCCCATCTCGAGGGAGAAGAAGATGGTCGGCATGTCGTGCTTGATCGCTGCCGCCCGCGCGAAGTCGAGCGCGAGCGTGGACTTTCCGAGGGCGGGGCGCGCCGCGACGATGATCATCTGGCCGGGGTGCAAGCCGTTTGTCAACTCGTCGAGCTCGGCGAACCCCGTCGGGACGCCCGTCATCGAGCCGTCCTTGTGCTTGGCAGCCTCGATCTCGTCGATCGCGACCGTGACGGCCTCGGTCAACGGAACGTAGTCCTCGCTGTCGGTCGAGCCCGTGACCGCGTAGATCTCGGCCTGCGCGTTGTTGACGAGGTCGAGCACTTCGCCCTCGGCGGCGTACCCCATCTGCGTGATGCGGGTGCCCGCCTCGACCAGGCGACGCAGCAACGCCCGCTCGGCGACGATCGATGCGTAGTACCCGGCGTTGGCTGCAGTCGGCACGATGCCTGTCAGTGTGTGCAGGTAGTCGGCACCGCCGGCGCGGGAAAGCTCGCCCGACTTGGTCAGCTCATCGGTGACGGCAATGACGTCGGTGGGCTCGCCGTGCGAGTAGAGCGAGAGGATCGCGTCGAAGACGATCTCGTGCTTGGGGATGTAGAAGTCGGTGCCGCGCACGACCTCGACGACATCGGCGACGGCGTCTTTGCTTAAGAGCATTCCGCCGAGCGCGCTTTGCTCGGCCAGGAGGTCGTGCGGGGGAGTGCGCTCGGTCTGCCGCGCTTCGCCGGTCTGTCGCTGGTCGGCCAAACCCAGATGAGCAATCGACACTCTCCGCCTCCTCTTCTGGTGTCTGAACGCCGCTTCACTGAGCTGGCGCTGTGCATGGTCTTCTGTAAGTGAACCGCGCTCTCGTGAGCCACAGGGATGGCTCGCCGCCCACACGGATACTCTCAGGGGCCACCGACACCAGAAGGTCTGCCCTGACGCCAGGTCCCCCCGTTTGGCCGGTGCTGCTCCACACTAGGGACGACGAAAGGCGGCACACAACTTCCCCTGTGGATAGCGCTGTGGACAAACTGCGCGAAACGCCGCCCGCGATGTGCAGAACCTGTGCACAAAGCTGTGCACTAAAAGAAATATTCGCCTCAAATAGGGCCGCTGACCGGGTCTTTTTCTATACCCGATGAACGTGGAAAAAGATGTTTAGATGTTGCCTTGAAGCTTTCCGACTTTGTCGATCAACCTGTGTACAAACGCGTCGAAAACACTTGCGCGGATTGGTTAAAAAGGTGTAGCGGTGAGCAATGCCCACCGCTACACCCTGTGTAGAAAGTGCTTACTTGGCCGCAACCACCTGAAGGGTGATCGTCGCGAAGAGGTCTTCGCGCAGGCGAACTGTCGCCTCGTGCTCGCCGACCACCTTGATGGCGTTCGGGAGCTCGATCTTGCGCTTGTCGAGGGCGCCGATGCCGGCAGCCGAAACAGCAGCGGCGACATCCGCGGTCTTCACGGAACCGAACAAACGGCCCTCGGCGCCGGCCTTGACGGTCAGCTTGACCTTGGTCGCCTCGAGCTTGGCCTTGAGGTCCTGGGCTTCTTCGAGGGTCGCGAGCTCGCGGGCGGTGCGAGCCGACTTGATCTGCTCGACCTGCTTCTCGCCTCCGCGGGTCCACGAGACGGCAAAGCCCTGCGGAATGAGGTAGTTACGGGCGTAGCCGTTCTTGACGTCGACGACGTCACCGGCGGAGCCGAGGCCAGAGACCTCGTGGGTCAGAATCAGTTTCGACATTCTCTAGCTCCTAACGGCCCGAGCCGGCGTAAGGGAGAAGCGCCATCTCGCGTGCGTTCTTGACGGCACGGGCGATGAGGCGCTGCTCCTGCACGGAGACACCGGTGATACGACGAGCGCGGATCTTGCCACGCTCCGAGATGAACTTACGCAGGGTCGCAACATCCTTGTAGTCGATAACACCGACGCGGATGGACTTCGCGGGGGCGGCGTTCTTGCCGTCCTTGCCCTTGCGGATTGGCTTGCGGCGATCGCCGCTTGACTTTCCAGCCATGATTTCCTTTGCTTTCTTGAAGTTTTCTGTTCGGACCGGGTCTCGATACGCGCTTCGCGCTACTCGACCAGCGCGGGGTTGAGCTTCGCGCTACTCAACCGACACGGGGTTGAGCGTCGCGGCACTCGCCCGACCGACAGGGATTTAGAAGGGGGTCTCGTCGTTGTAGTTGCCAGGAGCGCTCCACACGTCCGCGCCGGCGGATGACTCCGCGGCGGGCGCGCTGGCGGCCCAGGGCTCGTCGACGGCGCCGGCAGGGGAGCCGCCACGCGAAGACTGTGCGCGCTGAATCGAAGCAGTGGCGTAGCGAAGCGAAGGACCGATCTCGTCGACCTCGAGCTCATAGCTCGTTCGCTTCTCACCCTCCTTCGTCTCGTACGAACGCTGCTTGAGACGCCCCTGAACGATGACCCGGGCACCCTTGGTCAATGATCCGGCCACGTGCTCTGCGAATTCACGCCAGACGCTCGCGCGAAGGAACAACGCCTCGCCATCTTTCCACTCGTTGGATGCGCGGTCGAGCGTGCGCGGAGTGGATGCGATGGTGAAGTTGGCAACCGCCAACCCGTTCTGCGTGTAGCGCAGCTCAGGGTCGCTGGTGAGGTTGCCCACCACGGTGATTACGGTCTCGCCGGCCATGGGGACTAGGCGTCCTTCTTGGCGGGGGCTGCGGCCTTGGCGGGGGCTGCAGCCTTGCGGGCAGCCTTCTCGTCGGCGAGCTTGGCTGCGGCGGCAACCTGGGCGATCGCCTCTTCTGCACGAAGGACCTTGGTGCGCATGACGGCCTCGCTGAGCTTCAGCTGGCGGTCGAGCTCCTTGGTAGTGTCGCCGGTCGCGGTCAACTGAACGACGGCATAGATGCCCTCGGACTTCTTGTTGATCTCGTAGGCGAGACGGCGGCGGCCCCAGATGTCGACGTTGTCGACAGTTCCACCATCGTTGCGAACAACGTTGAGGAACTTGTCAAGGCTGGGAGCTACGGTGCGCTCGTCGATCTCTGGATCGAGGATGACCATCAACTCGTACTGATGCATGACTAACCCACCTCCTTTGGACTTAGCGGTTACAGACGGTCTGTAACAGGAGGGTTGTACATCGGTTGTGCGGGCACACTCGTGCCTAGACAACCTATCTAGCGTAACGGATGACGGGCGTGGCCGCCAACCACCTACTTGATTGCGGCGTTGGCGGCATCCTGTGCCTGTTTGAGCCCCGCTGCGACCGGCGTGCGACCGAGGAAGATCTCCTCGAAGATGGGCCCGAACGCGTTCTGCGCATTCATCCAGTTCGCACCCTGCGGTGGCTGGACGGTGCCGTTCTTGAGAACGCTGTAGAGCGGACTCACATCGGCGTTCTGCGTCTTCCAGTAGTTGAGGTAGACCTGCTGCGCCTGCGAGACGGCGGGCGACGCGGATCCGGTCGCTCCGATCGCCGCGCTGCCCTGCGCGCTGCCGAGCCAGGCGAGAACCTTGTTCACGGCGTCGGGGTGCTTCGTGTGGGCGTTCGCCGCAGCGATGACACCGTTGGTCACGCTGATCGCGCCGGCTGGGCCCGCCGGCATGCCCGCGACACCCCAGGAGAACGCGGCGCCCTGCTTGATGTTGGCCAGGTTGTACGAACCGCTCTGGAACAGCGCCATCTTGCCCTGCGTGAACTGGTTGAGGCTGAACGATCCGTCGGTGTTCGTGTCCGCCGCGGAGGGGGACACGTGGTACTTGTTGATCAGGTCGACGAGATACTGGAACGCCTGGATGCCCTTCGGGCTGTCGAAGACGAACTGGTCGCCCTTCTGCAACGCCGCACCATTCGAACCGAGGTAGTTGATGTACAAGGCGTTCAGGTCGTTCGCGGCGTTGTAGCCGTATTGCACGATCTTCGTCGGGTCGAAGTTGGGGCTGTCTGCGGTGTTGCCGTTGGCATCCTTTGTCAGCTTCTGCAGGACGGGCAGCAGGGTGTCGTTCTTGCCGGTCGGGTCCCAGTGCAACGTGCTGATCGTCTTCGGGTCGATGCCGGCCTGCTTGAGCAGGTCGGCGTTGTAGAACACGCCGATCCCTGGGTCGGCGAGCTGCGGAACGCCCCACAGCGATCCGTTCGTCGTGTACTGTTTCACGACGCTCGGTGACCAGGCCTTAGAGGCGTTCGCACCGAGAGCCTTGGTGACATCCACGAGGTTGCCGTTGTTTGCGTAGTCGATGAAGTTGCCCGCGTTCACCCAGAAGATGTCGTCAACGCTGTTGCCTGCGATGTCAGTGCGCAGCTTCGTGAAGTAGTCCGCCCACGGCACGACGGTGGTCTTGACCGTGATGTTGGGGTTGGCCTTCTCGAACGTCGCGAAGGAGGTTGCGTACGCCTTGGCAACCTGGTCATCCCAGAGACGCACCGTGACGGTCTCCTTGGTCCCACCCGCCGATCCGGCAATACCGAAGCCCGCTGCAACACCTCCAACGACGACGATCGCGGCGGATACGGTGATGGCGAGGATGGTCGAACGTTTGGCCATGGGGTGGGTCCTGTCTTATTTGAACCCCGTGATGGCGATCGACTGCACGATCTGCTTCTGAAAGACCAGGAAAAGCGCGACGAGCGGCACGAGGGCCAGCGTCGTCGCCGCCATCACAAGGGTCCAGTTTCCGTTGAACTGCGATTGGAGGCTAGCAGTCGCTACCGTGACCGTCCGCCAATTGTTACCGCTCGTGATAACGAGCGGCCACATGAAGTTATTCCACTGGCTGACCGCCGTGATCAGGATGAGCGTCGCAATGATCGGCCGGCTGAGCGGAACGACGACCTCGACCAGGATGTCGAGCGTGTTCGCACCGTCGAGCCGCGCGGCGTCGATCAGGTCCTGCGGGATGCCGCGGAAATACTCGCGCAGCAGGAAGATCGCGTACGGGCTCCCGAACGCGAATGGCAGCACGAGCCCCCAGAAGGTATCGCGCAATCCGAGCTGGGTCATCATGAGGTAGAGCGGGATGACGATGACCACGGCGGGCACCATGAGGGTCGACAGATAGACCCAGAAGAGCGCATCGCGCCCGGGAAAATCGACGCGCGCGAATGCGTAGGCGGCGAGGATCGAGAACAGCAGCTGGAAAACGACGAGGAAAACGGCCACCAGCACGGTCACGCCGATCGCGTGGCCGAACTCGGCTGGGCCCGTCAGGATGTTCATGAAGTTGTCCAGGGTCCACGGGCTCGGCGGGGCGAGCGATGACTGCTGGGCGAACTGGGCGGGCGTCTTGAACGCCGTCATGGCGCTCAGGAGGAACGGCCCGAGGGTCACGACCGCCGCCACGAGCAGCAACGCGTAGATCGCGATCGCCCTGAGCGCGCGCCTCACCGGTTCAGGAGCTGAGGTCATACGTTGTCCTCCGCCTGAAATACAGCTGCTGCGCGACCGTGACGGTGACCAGGATGGCGAGCAATACGACGGCCATCACGGCCGCCCGCCCGAGGTCGAAGAGCTGGAACGCCTCCGAGTAGATGTGCGAGGCGACGAGGTCCGTCCTGTACTCCGGTCCGCCACCGGTGAGCGCATACACCTGGTCGAAGATCTGGAACGCCGAGATCAGGCTCGTGACGAGCACGAAGAACATGGTCGGGCGCAAGAGAGGCAACTTGATGCGCCAGAACATCGCGACCGAGCCGGCTCCATCCAGTTTCGCAGCCTCGAGGATGTGCGCTGGGATGTTGAGGAGACCCGCCATGAAGAACAGGGTCACGTACCCGACGTTGGTCCAGATCACGACGGCACACACGGCGGGGAGCGCGAGATTCGGGTCAGTGAGCCACTCGATCCGTGTTCCAAGAATCGCGTCGAGCGCGCCGCCCGTCGGCGCGAAGATCCACTTCCAGACGACCCCGAGGGCGAGCGGCGCGCAGATCCACGGCAGCACGTAAATCGTGCGGAGGACGAGGGATCCTGGCAGCCCGCGGGTCAGCAGCGATGCCGCGAGCAGGCCAAGGCCCGTCTGGATCGGAATGACGATCAGCACGAACGCCAGCGTCACGAGGAGCGAATTGCCGAAGATCGGATCGGAGAGCACGCTCTCGTAATTGGCAAGACCCACGAAACGCGCCGGGCTGATCAGGTCCCATTGCTGGAAGCTCAACCACAGCACGACGAGCACTGGAAACAACAGGAAACAGATGAGGCCGAAGAGGCTGGGCGCCAGAAGGGCGTATCCAGTGAGCGCGTTCCGTCTCCTGTGGGCGCGCGCGGTCACCGGGATGCCCGCCAGGCAAGCAGGCGCCGAGTGGCTTCCTCTTCCCCGAGCGGCCCCTCATCCAGGCGAAGCTCGAGCAGGAAACGCAAGGCGTCGCCGACCTCCCTCCCCGGCTTGAGGTCGAGGAGCCGCATGACCTGCTCGCCGTCGAGGTCGGGGCGCACCGCGTTCATCTCCTCCTGCTCCTGCAGCAGCCGGATGCGCTCCTCGAGGTCGTCGTATGCAAAGCCAAGTCGGTCGGCCTTCCGCCGATTGCGGGTCGTGACATCGGCACGCGTGAGCATGTGCAGACGCTCGAGCAGGCTGCCGGCATCCCGAACGTAACGACGAACGGCCGAGTCGGTCCACGCCGCTTCGGTGTAGCCGAAGAAGCGCAGGTGCAACTCGATCAACCGGCTGACGGCATCCACCGTGTCGTTGTCGAACCGCAGCGCCTTGAGCCGCTTGCGTGCGAGCTTCGACCCGACGACATCGTGGTGGTAGAAGCTGACGGCCCCGCCGGGCTCAAGCCGGCGAGTGGCCGGCTTGCCGATGTCATGCAGGAGCGAGGCAAGGCGAAGGACGAGGTCAGGCGCTTCACCAGGGTGGCGCGTGCGCTCGTAGTCGATGGCCTGCTCGAGCACGGTGAGGCTGTGTTGGTAGACATCCTTGTGATGGTGGTGTTCGTCCATCTCCAGCCGCAGCGCTGGCACCTCCGGGAGGACATGTTCGGCGAGTCCCGACTCGACCAGGAGCTCAATGCCCGCGCGTGGGGCAGCACTCGAGAGCAACTTGACCAGCTCGTCACGCACCCGCTCCGCACTCACGATCTCGATGCGTTCGGCGAGCTCGCCCATGGCGAACCTCGTATGCTCATCGACGGCAAAACCGAGTTGGGAAGCGAAGCGAGCCGCGCGCAGCATGCGCAATGGGTCATCGCCAAAGGAGATCTCGGGTTCGCTCGGGGTACGCAACAGCCCGGCGAGCAGGTCGTCCACGCCGCGCGACGGGTCGACGAGCAGCGTCTCAGGCAAGCGCAGGGCAAGCGCGTTGATCGTGAAATCGCGGCGAACCAGGTCGCCCTCGAGAGTGTCACCGAACACGACATCCGGCTTCCGGGTTTCGCCGTCATAGCTGTCGGTGCGGTAGGTGGTGATCTCGACCGTCTCACCAGCGATGCGCGCGCCGATCGTTCCGAACGCGCGGCCGATGTCCCAGTGCGCATCCGCGAGCGGCGTGACCACGCGCAGGATGTCGTCTGGACGGGCGTTCGTGGTGAAGTCGAGGTCGTTGACGGGACGGCCGAGAAGCGCGTCACGCACCGGGCCGCCGACGAGCGCAAGTTCGAAGCCGGCGTCGGCGAACGCCCGCGCAAGCCGGGAGACCGTCGCTGATTCTGCGAGGTCGCCGAGGCGCGCAAGGGAATCGGCGACGCTCTGCATAGTGCCTCAGTTTAACCGGGTCTGTGTGGCGGATGCCGCCTGCCGGATCGCCGCGCGGAGGCGATCGTGGCAGTGGCGTCCGCCAAGGTCTCACAGAGTGCACCCCCTAGAATTGCGGTCATGGTGGCGGAAATGCAGTCGTGCGTGGGCGCATGGGCATAACCACCGGGGTAAGAAGGCGTGCCTGGCGAGGAATCCTCGCGATGGCCGTCGCGGTGGCCTCGCTGGGCTTCTCTGTTGCACCCGCCATGGCCGCCCAACCCCTCGCGGCGGACTCCTCGGGGCTGCTGGTCGAGGTCGCAGCCGACAACGGTGGCGTCCTCGTGCCCGGCCAGGACCTGGGCGTGTCGATCACGATCACCAACAGCGGCACTTCGATGTACCTCGCAGGCAGCGTCAGCCTGTGGATCGAGAACAGTCCGCTCGCGACCCGAAACGCGTACTCGAGCTGGCTTTCCTCCTCGTCGGGCACCGGCCAGCCGAGCGGTTCGACCGTCGTCGGCAGCGTGTCGACGGGTGCGATCGAGCCGGGAACGTCGACGACCGCTCGCATCACCATTCCTGCCGCATCCGTCGGATTCAGCGGCCAGGCGAACCAGGCAACGTATGGAATCGGCTCCACCCTTTCGATCGGCCCGAACACCCAGGCGGACGGCAGAAGCAGCGTCGTCTGGAACCCAGCTGATACCGGGACAAGAACCAACGTCGCCGTCGCCTATCCGATCACGAGTCCCGCTGGTTCAAGCGGCTTGATCTCCTCGGCGGATCTCGCGACGTATACAGCGCCCAATGGGGTGCTCAGCAGGCAACTCAGCGGCATTCTCGGGCACGCTTCTGTCGCCATCGGCATCGACCCGATGATCATCGCTTCGATCCGCGTTCTCGGCACCGCGGCTCCGCTGTCCGCGACCGAATGGCTCGTCCGGCTCTCGCAAGCGCCGAACGATATTTTCCCGCTCAGCTACGGCGATGCGGACCTCGCCGGCCAGATCCAAAGCGGGCTCACCACGCCACTGGCCCCGCTCTCGCTCTCCTATGCGCTCAATCCAGCGAACTTCCAGACCCCCGCTAGTCCCGTGGGCGAGCCATCGCCGACGGCAACGCCATCGGTCACGGCGCCCACGCCCACGCCGACTCCCACCGGGCCCGCAACGGGACCCGCGCTGCCCACGATGGAGGAACTGCTCGGCTGGCGGTACACGCTGGGCGGAATCGCCTGGCCGGGAGACAACACGGTGCGCGCGGCCGATCTGCCCAAGTTCGCGGCGGCGGGCCTGACCACGACGATCCTGGCAAGCTCCAACACGAATTCGGCCAGCCTGGAAGCTACCCCGAACGCGCTTCTGACGATCAACGGCGGGAAGGCCGTCGTCGCAGACAGTGGAATCTCCACGGCCATCCGTGCCGCCGCGACGGCGGGCAGCGACGCCGCCTGGCATGGGGCCATGGCGCAAGTCAATGCCCAGCTCGAACTGGTCAGCCACGAGAAGGCGTCAGCACCGCGCACGATCCTGCTGACATTCGACCGCGCCTGGCCATCGAGCGGTACCCAGCTTGCACGAACCCTCGATTCGCTGGCCGTGTCGCCCTGGGTGACAACCGCGACGCTGCCGCAGGCGCTCTCCGCGACGCCCGCCTCCGGCGTGAGCATCAAGGACTCACCAGAAGCCACCCAGCGCACCCGGAGCATTTCGTCGCTCGTCGCGATGGAGAATTCGGTGGATTCGTTCGCCACCGTTCTCGACGTCCCGTCCACGATGATCGGACAGGCACGCACGCAGCTGCTCACGCTCCTCGCTGTTTCCTGGCAGAATCCGCGAAACGACTGGGCCACGGCGGTCGCGGACAGCCTCAAAGCGAGCACCGGCATCCTCAACTCGGTAAAGATCCTTCAAACCGAGAACGTGAATCTCGTGAGCGCCCAGGGCTCGATTCCGTTCACCATCAGTAACGGTCTCAAAACCGAAGCGGTGACCGTCGTTGTGCACGCATCGCCGTCAAATGGCCGCATCGAGATCGACAGTGCCACGACCAAGAAAGTGCAGGCCAGTTCACGCGCGACCGTGCTTATCCCGGTCAAAGCGAAGCTCGGAAACGGGCAGGTGACGCTGACCCTCCAGTTGTTCAGCCAGTCCGGTGTGCCGATTGGTGGCCCAACGACGGTTCCGGTGGATGTGCACGCCGACTGGGAGGGCATTGGCGCGCTGATCATCGGAATCCTGCTCGTCCTGCTCTTCGGCTTCGGCATCGTGCGAAACATCCTGCGCCGCCGCAAGGAGGGCCGTGACGAGAGGGCCGGAGACGCGGCCGCCGCGAACGCGGCCACGGAACACACGGATGCGTCCGCGATCGCCTCTGGCAGCGCGTCTGGCGGCGCCGCAGAGCAGGACCCGGCAGGCACATCGGGGAAGCCTCGTGGCTAGCGTCGGCCGCGCGAGCGCCATGCTCGCCTCCGGCACCATGGTGTCGCGCCTGCTCGGGTTCGTGAAGGCCGCGCTCCTCGCGCAAACCCTCGGCATCGCCTTCAGCGTCAGCGGCGACGCGTACGCGACGTCAACGACGGTACCGAACAGCCTCTACGCGATCATCGCGCAGGGCATTCTCAACGCGATTCTCGTCCCTCAGATCGTCCGGGCGAGCTCGCACCCGGATGGGGGCAAGGCCTACATCAACAAACTGTTGACGATCGGCCTCCTCATCTTTGCTGCGATCACCATTGTGGGAACGGTGTTCGCTCCGGTCCTGATGGTCCTGTACGGGATGAAGCCGCCACAGGCCGAGCTCGCGACGGCGTTCGCCTACTGGTCTCTGCCGCAGATCTTCTTCCTCGGCCTCTACACACTGCTCGGTGAGGTGTTGAACGCCCGCAAGTCGTTCGGGCCGTTCACCTGGGCACCCGTCGCAAACAACGTGGTGGGCATCACCATGCTGCTCGTCTTCATCGCGGTATTCGGCGCGGATTCGCAGGGTCACCGCCTCGTCTCGGACTGGACGCCGGCCATGATCGCGCTCCTTGCCGGTGGGGCAACGCTCGGGATCGCGGTGCAGGCACTGCTCCTGTTCGCGTTCTGGCGCCGTGTCGACCTGAAATTCCGTCCCGACTTCGCCTGGCGCGGCGTGAACCTGGGGCATGCGGGCAAGGCGGCTGGCTGGACCTTCGCGATGCTCATCGCCACTCAGCTGGGCGGACTCGTCCAGACGAACGTTTCAAACAGTGCGTCTGGGCACGGGGCGTCGACGCTTACCCTGACGAACGCCTGGCTCGTCTTCATGCTGCCCCACTCGATCGTGACGGTCTCCGTGGTCACGGCGTATTACACGAGGATGGCCGAACACGCCCACCGCGAGGACATGCTGTCGTTCCGGGCCGACTACTCCGCTGCAACTCGGGCGATCAGCCTCATCATCGTGCTCGCCTCGGCTGTGCTGATCGTCGTCGCCTATCCGTTCGCCAGGATCTTCGCCTCATCGTTTACTGGTGTCGAGGCGATGGGCAACGTCCTCATCGCTTTCCTGATCGGCCTCGTGCCGTTTTGCATTCTTTTCATCACACAGCGGGCCTTTTATGCACTCAGCGACACGAGGACGCCCTTCATGTTCACGCTGGTGCAGGTGAGCATCGTCATCGTTGGAGTCCTCGCGTGTTTCGCCCTCCCGCCGGTTTGGCGAGCGGCCGGAATCGGAGTAGTTGTCTCGATTGCCGGCACGATCCAGGCCCTCGTCGCCGCAACTCTCTTGCGTAGGCGTCTCGGCGGGATCGATGCGGCGCGCATCCTGCGCAGTCTCGCCCGATATGTCGCCGGCGGCGTGGCCGCGTTGGTCGTCGGCGGCCTGCTCCTCTTCGCCCTCGGCGGCACCCGGCCGGGCGGTTTCGCGGTCAACGGGATCTTCGGGGCGCTTGTCTCCATGGCTGTCATCGGAGTCGCCATGGGAACCGTGTACCTTGTCACGCTGCACCTGCTCCGCTCACCCGAACTCGCGGAAGCCACAGCGGCGATCTCACGTCGGCTGCGGCGTGGTTCCAATGGCTGACACAGACTGGAATAGCATCTGCTTAGGATGTGTTGTACTCGCCAGCGAGTCGTGAACAGCACCGCCATCGATTATTCAAGGAGCTTCCGCGTGCGGCAGATCATTATCATTGGCTCCGGCCCCGCCGGATACACCGCGGCGATCTATGCCGCTCGTGCCAACTTGAAGCCTCTCCTGATTGCCAGTTCCGTCGAGGCGGGCGGTGAGCTCATGAACACGACCGAGGTCGAGAACTTCCCGGGCTTCCCGGAAGGCATCCAGGGTCCTGAACTCATGATGATGATGCAGGCGCAGGCCGAGCGCTTCGGCACGGACGTGCTCCTGGATGACGTCGTCGAGCTCGACCTGTCCGGTGAGATCAAGACCGTCAAGGTCGGTTCGGGTACGACCTACGAGGCGTTGACCGTGATTTTCGCAACGGGATCCGCATACCGCAAGCTCGGGCTCGAGGACGAGGACCGTCTCTCCGGCCACGGTGTCTCCTGGTGTGCGACGTGCGATGGGTTCTTCTTCCGCCAGAAGGCGGTCGCCGTCGTAGGCGGTGGCGACTCCGCGATGGAAGAGGCGACGTTCCTCACGCGCTTCGCCGACAAGGTGTACGTAATCCACCGCAAGGACACTCTGCGCGCATCCAAGATCATGCAGGACCGGGCCTTCGCGAACGACAAGATCGAGTTCATCTGGAATTCGGAAGTCGTTGGAATCACCGGGGACGTGGCCGTTTCGGGCGTCACACTCCGTGACACCGTCACGGGCGAAGAGCGCGCTCTCGAGGTGCAGGGCCTGTTCGTGGCGATCGGCACCGATCCTCGTGTGCACCTCGTACACGGACAACTCGACTTCACCCCCGAGGGCACCATCGCTGTCGTTGGACGTACCTCAAAGACTAAGCTCTCAGGAGTTTTTGCTGCTGGCGATGTGATCGACTCCACGTACCGCCAAGCGGTGACTGCAGCTGGATCGGGTACAGTAGCCGCTTTGGATGCTGAGCATTACCTCGCTAGCCTTCCTGAAGACCTGCTCGCCAAGACCGGCGATCTCGAACTGACTACAACCTCATAAAGGAGTACTCACAAATGTCAGCAGCACGTACCGTGACGGACGCATCCTTCGAACAGGACGTCCTGAACAGCGAGAAGACGATTCTCGTCGATTTCTGGGCAGAGTGGTGTGGCCCGTGTCGCGCCGTCGGCCCGATCCTCGACCAGATTGCGGTTGAACACGCCGACAAGATCGAGATCGTCAAGCTGAACGTTGACGAGAACCCGCAGACCGCGGCGAAGTACCAGATCACCTCCATCCCGGCAATGAAGGTGTACCGAGGTGGCGAGGTCGTCAAGACCGTCATCGGCGCTAAGCCCAAGCCCGCCCTCGAAGCCGACCTGGCCGCCTACCTCGCGTAGCCGACCGAGCCTTCACAGACCCGTCCGGCACCAGCCGGGCGGGTCTTTTCTGTCCCCACTTGTCTTCGGCTCACGTTTCACGTGAAACGCTCGGCGCTGACCTCATCACCCCATCCCCTAGCATTGAACCGGCATTTCAGAACGGACAGACAGTGACAGAACCGGGCAGACCCGTCAACCGAGGCAACAACCTCGATCCGTGGTATCACCACTACGCGCAGCGGACGAGTGGGCTCGCCGCCAGCGAGGTCCGCGCCCTCTTCGCCGTGGCATCCCGTCCTGAGGTCGTTTCGCTCGCCGGCGGCATGCCGTTCGTCTCCGCCCTCCCGAAGGAGCTGATCGCGGGCGCCCTTGACCGCGTGATGAGCGAGCAGGGCGCTGTGGCCATGCAATACGGGTCAGGGCAGGGAATCCCAGCTCTCCGCGAGCAGATCCTTGACGTCATGGCACTCGAGGGAATCAGCGCGAGCGCGGATGACGTGGTCGTCACGACCGGCTCGCAGCACGCCCTCGAACTCTTCAGCAAGCTCTTCCTCGACCCGGGCGATGTTGTCCTGGCCGAGGGGCCAAGCTACGTGACGGCCATGGTGGTCTTCCGGTCGTTCCAAGCCGAGGTCGACCATGTCCCGATGGACGAGCACGGCCTCATCCCCCAGGCCCTGCGCGAGCACATCCAGCGCCTCAAGGCTGCAGGCCGCACCATTAAGTTCCTCTACACAGTCCCGACCTTCCACAATCCGGCCGGCGTGACTCTGACCTGGGAGCGCCGGCTCGAGATCCTCGAGATTGCGCGCGAAAACGACATCCTGGTTCTCGAAGACAACCCGTATGGGTTGCTGTACTTCGATGAGCGGCCGCCTGCGGCGATGCGGTCCGTCGAGCAAGACGGCGTCGTCTATCTCGGCACGTTCTCGAAGACGCTCGCGCCAGGATTTCGCGTGGGCTGGGCGCTCGCGCCGCACGCGATCAGGGAGAAGCTCATCCTTGCGAACGAAGCGGCCGTACTCAGCCCCAGCTCGTTCACCCAGCTCGTCATCTCGCGGTATCTCCATGAGGCCGACTGGAAGGGCCAAACCGACATCTTCCGCGGGGTCTACCGGGAGCGCAAGGAGGCGATGCTCTCCGCGCTGAGCGAGCACCTGCCCGAACTGAGCTGGACCGACCCCACCGGCGGCTTCTACGTCTGGCTCACTCTGCCCGACTACCTCGACGCGAAAGCCATGCTGCCCCGCGCGGTCAAGGAACTCGTCGCCTACACGCCCGGCACGGCCTTCTACGCGGATGGCTCAGGGCGGCACAACATCAGGCTTGCGTTCTGCTACCCAACCCCGGAGAACATCCGGGTCGGCATCCGCCGCCTCGCCGCGGTGATCAATGGCGAGATCGATCTGCTCGACACCTTCGCGGGAACGGGCTCGCTCGACGCGGTACGCCTCGACCGCAACAGCGCCGGCCTCCCCTCCGACCTCCCATAGAGAAAGTCCTGATCATGACCGATTTTTCAGCCCGGACTATCATCGTTTTGGCCGGTGGGATCTCGCACGAGCGCGACATCTCGCTCCGCTCGGGCCGCCGCGTCGCCGACAGCCTCAATGGCCTGGGACACCGGGTCTCGCTCCGCGATCCGGATGCCACCCTCCTCGGCTTCCTCGCCGAGAATCGCCCAGATGTGATCTGGCCGGCGCTCCACGGAGCGAGCGGTGAAGATGGCGCGCTCCGCGCCCTGCTCGAGCAGCTCGACATCCCGTTCGTCGGCTCACGGACGGATGCCGCGCGCCTCGCCTGGTCGAAGCCGACCGCAAAGGCGCTCGTGAGTCGCGCCGGTCTCGCGACGCCGGCGTCCGTAACCCTGCCGAAGGAAACCTTCCGCGAGTTGGGCGCGAACAGCGTCCTCGAAACCGTCCTCGCGGGCCTCGGCGCTCCTCTGGTCGTCAAGCCCGCACAGGGCGGATCTGCCCAGGGCGTGACGATCGTCGACGATGCCTCCGATCTGCCGCGCGCGATGGTCGATGCGTACACCTACGCGGATGTCGCGCTCATCGAGAAGAAGATCGAGGGGACCGAGATCTCGATCACGGTCATTGACACGGGGGATGGCCCGGAGGCGCTGCCCGCCGTCGAGATCGAGCCCGTCGGCGGCGCGTACACCTTCGACGCGCGTTACAACGCGGGGGAGACTCGCTTCTACGTTCCGGCACGGCTCGCACAAGAGGTAGCCATGGCCGCCGCGGACGCCGCAGTTCTGGCGCACACCGCGCTCGGCCTTCGTCACATCTCACGTATCGATCTGATCGTCGACGCCGCGGGGACCCCCTGGTTCCTCGAGGCGAACGTGCTGCCTGGCCTCACCGAGACGTCGCTCGTGCCGCAGGCCATCGAGGCGACCGGCCGCGAGCTCGGCAAGGTCTACTCCGCGCTGGCTGAGGCTGCGATCCGCGACACCCCGGCGCCCGTCCCCGCTATCTGAGTGGCACGCCGGTCGCTGCGCTGGTTGAGCACCCAGCCTGCCTGCTTTGCTGGTTGAGTGCCAAACGTCGTCGTGCACTCGATGTTTCACGAGAAACACCACGGCTCTCGACAGGCACTCCGCACTCTCGAACGGAGCGACACTGCTTCGCGCACGATCCGGCATCGCGCGCGAGCTGCGCATCCACGGCCATACCCATCTGGGTCACGAAGACACATACGTCTGGTCCG
>JAVECW010000136.1 GCA_030841285.1 Microbacteriaceae bacterium | reverse complement strand
GCTGCTGCTGCCGCTGCTCCTGCTGCTCCTACCGGTGCCGTTGCTGCTCCTGCCGCCGGCGCCGAGGCTGTGGATGGATCGCGCGGACCGGGAGCACGCGGCGCTACTCTCCCGGCATGTTCTTCGCGGCCGCGCCAACCCAATCCCTGCTCGTGCGCGCGGCCTGGCAGGTGCCGCTCGCGATCGGGCTCGCGGCGCTCGCCGTTTTGGCGGCGGGTATTCGGCCGGAACTCGTGCTCTTCCTCTACATCGCAGCGGTTACCGGCGAAATGTGCCGTGCCGATCTCAGCGAGCACCGCCTGCCGAACACGCTCGTCGTGCCCGGCTACGGCTTCGCCGCGGTCGGGCTCCTCTGGCGCTCGGTCGCCAGCGGCACGCCACCGTGGCTCCCGCTCGCCTCCGGCGCGGCCCTCTTCGGCTTCCTGCTGGTGCTGAACCTGGCCGACGGCATGGGAATGGGCGATGTCAAGCTCGGGGGAGTGCTCGGGATCGCCCTCGGCACGCTCGGCATCGTTCCGTCGATCGCCGGTCCCGTCCTGGGATTCGTCGCGGGCGGCGTCGCAGGGGTCGCCGCGCTCCTCCTGCCGAGTGCTGGCACCCTGCGGCGCATCCCGTTCGGCCCGTTCCTGCTGTTCGGCTTCTGGGCGGGCGTTGCGCTCGACCCGGCGGCGCTCTAGCCGGCCGGGTGCGTCATGCTGAGGACGTCGAGCGCCTTATCCAGCTGCTCGAGCGTCACCTCGCCACGCTCCACGAAACCGAGGTCGATGACCGCCTCGCGTACGGTAATGCCCTTCGCGACCGAGTGCTTCGCGACCTTGGCCGCGGCCTCGTAGCCGATCACGCGGTTGAGTGGCGTGACGATCGACGGCGACGACTCGGCCAGGGCGCGGGCACGGTCAAGATTGGCTTCGAGGCCACGCACGGTCTTGTCGGCAAGCACTCGCACGCTGTGCGAAAGCAGGCGAATCGACTCGAGGAGCGCGGTGCCCATGACGGGGATCGCGACGTTGAGTTCGAAGGCCCCGGATGCGCCGCTCCACGCGATCGTCGCGTCATTGCCGATCACGCGCGAGCACACCATCAGCACCGCTTCGGGGATCACCGGGTTGACCTTGCCTGGCATGATCGAGGAGCCGGGCTGCAGGTCGGGGATGTGCAGCTCGCCGAGACCGGTGTTCGGCCCGGAGCCCATCCAGCGCAGGTCGTTCGAGATCTTGGTCAGGCCGACAGCAATGACGCGCAGGACTCCGGATGCCTCCACCAGCGCATCGCGGTTCGCCTGCGCCTCGAAGTGGTTGCGTGCCTCCGTGATCGGAAGCTCGGTCTCGTCGGCGAGCAACTGGATGACAAGCTGCGGGAATCCTGCCGGAGTGTTGATGCCCGTTCCGACGGCCGTGCCGCCGAGCGGCACCTCGGCGACGCGGTGCAGCGATGACTGCACACGCTCGATGCCCAGACGGATCTGGGCGGCGTAACCGCCGAACTCCTGGCCGAGGGTGACGGGGGTCGCATCCATGAGGTGTGTGCGGCCCGCCTTGACCGCTGTAGCCCACAACTCTGCCTTCTCCTCGAGCGCGACCGCAAGGTGGTCGAGCGCGGGGATGAGGTCGTCGATGAGCGCGCCAGTGACCGCGACGTGAACCGAGGTCGGGAACACGTCGTTGGAGGACTGCGACGCATTGACGTGGTCGTTCGGGTGCACGGGGCTGCCCAGCCGACGCGAGGCGAGCGTCGCGAGCACCTCGTTCATGTTCATGTTGGAGGATGTGCCGCTCCCGGTCTGGTACACGTCGATCGGGAATTCGGCGTCGTGCACGCCAGTGACGACCTCGTCAGCGGATGCGGCGATGGCATCCGCGATCGCCGCATCCAGCACGCCGAGGCGGGCATTGGCCAGCGCGGCAGACTTCTTGATGCGGGCGAGGGCGGCGATCTGGGCCGACTCCAGCACCGAGCCGGAGATCGGGAAGTTCTCGACCGCCCTCTGGGTCTGGGCGCCGTAGAGCGCCGCAGCGGGCACGCGGACCTCGCCCATGGTGTCGTGCTCTACGCGGTACTCGGCGTTCGACGAGGTGTCCACCACGGTGTGTTTCCTTTCAGACCAGTCCAACTTCAACATCGGGCACGACTCGGCCTTCTTGAAGCCGGTAGTTCGCGCCCACGATAGCCAATGTACCTTCCGCGATCGCGGCCGAGATCATCTCTGACTCCTGGAGCAGCTCGGCGACCGTGTCGCGCAGATGCTCGCGGCCGACCTCGCTCGCGTCGACGTGCGTCGTGTCCACCGGGTGGCCGACGCCACCCCCACTGACGCGGTGCACGGCCGGGATGATGGGAGCGACGAGAGTCGCAATGTGTGGCGGTAGCGGCGTCGCGTCGATGTCCTGCGAGTCGATGGCAGCGCGGACGGCCCCGCATTCGTCGTGGCCGAGAACGAGGATGAGCGGCACGTGCAGCACGCTGACCGCATACTCGAGCGAGCCGAGCACGGATTCGGAGATCACCTGGCCCGCATTGCGCACGACGAACGCGTCGCCCAGCCCGAGGTCGAAGATGATCTCGGCGGCCAGGCGTGAGTCGCTGCATCCGAAGATGGCGGCGAGTGGCAGCTGCGCGTCCACGAGGCTCTCGCGGCGTTCGACGTCTTGTCGGGGATGCTGTGGCGAACCCGTGACGAATCGTTCGTTGCCGCGGAGCATGGCGGCCCACACGCTGGATGGCCGGACGCTCATTGTGTCGCTCCGTTCGCCGTGATGGCCGGGACGAGTGCGCGGGCCACGACCTCGATCTCCGCAGGGGTGGCCGTGCCGAACACGACGTACGTGCTCGCGCCGGCCGCGGTGGTCAGCGCATACGCAACGTTGCCGTTGTTGGCGCCGGAGTTGCGGTTGTCGTAGACATCCCACAGGACGCCGTCGATGGTCGTCGTGCCCTTGGCGAGCGTCTGGTTGACCTGGACGGCCAGCCACGTCGGGTTCGCCTTGAAACCCTGCGTGACGCCGACGTACTGCTGGCTCGGCGTGATCAGCCCGATGTACCAGGAGTCGATGCCATCCGGGGTCTTGGTGCGCAGCATCGCCGAGTTGGATTTCCATCCTGCGGGAAGCTTCGGGCTGACCAGCGGGTCTGGCTCTGCGCCCTGCGCCTGGGCGGCGATGGTTGCGTAGTCGACGTTCGGGGTGACGCCCGGCTGGCCGCGCGGGACCAGGAGGACGATGACCGCGACGACGGCGACGGTCGCCAGCAGCGAGTACACGAGGTTATTGACGGTCTGGCGACTGCGGTGGTTGCGCGAGGTCTCCGCCTGGCGGGCGGCGGTCTCCGCTGGCGTCTCCGGGCGGCCGAGCTCGGCGACGACTGACGGTTGTCGCTTCTTCGGGCTCATTCGCTGGACGCGGTTGCGGATGCCGCCTCCGCGGCCCCCGCGCGCGCGGCGTCGAGTCGTGCCTTGGCCCCGATCAGCCACTCTTCGCAGCGACGGGCGAGAGCTTCGCCGCGCTCCCAGAGGGCGAGCGACTCCTCAAGCGTGGACGAACCCTGCTCGAGCTCGCTCACCACACGGACGAGTTCGTCGCGAGCCTCTTCGTAGCTGAGGGTCGCTGGATCCTCGATCTTGGCCATGGGTTCCATTCTATTTGGCGTCGTGAGCGCCCGCGGAGACGGCATCCACAGCGCCGTTGGCGAGCGTGAGGAGGAGCTCCGTGCCGGCCGGCGCCTGGTCTGGTGTGCGCACGATCTCGCCTCCGACCCGGTGTGCGATCGCATATCCGCGGTCGAGCGTTCCCTGCGGCGAGAGAGCGCGCAATTGTGCCTTGAGTTCGCCGGTCCGCGTTGTCGCCCGTTCGAGCACGCGCGTGAGCAGCTCGGAGCCGCGTGCGACGTAGCGCGTGAGTTCCTCAGCCCGGGAGTCGACGATCCAGGCGGATCCGGTGAGCACCGGCCGCGAGCGAAGCTGTTCGACGCGGTCGATCTCGACCCTGAGCATGTGCGTCAAGCGGGAGCCGATGCGCATCCGGGCCTGCTGAACTCGCAGGAGCTCTTCCGCCACGTCGGGAACGACGCGCTTGGCGGCATCCGTGGGGGTGGATGCGCGCAGGTCCGCGACCTCGTCGAGAAGCGGCCGGTCGGCTTCGTGTCCGATCGCGCTCACGATCGGCGTGCTGCACGCGGCGGCCGCGCGCACGAGCGCCTCGTCGCTGAACCCGAGAAGGTTCTGGAAGTCGCCGCCGCCGCGAGCCACGATGATGACATCCACTTCAGGGTCGGCATCGAGCTTGCGGATGGCTGCGGTCACCTCTGTGACAACACGGTCGCCCTGCACCGCCGCGTGAACGGTCTTGAAATGCACAGCGGGCCAGCGAAGCTGGGCGTTTCGCAGCACATCCTTCTCCGCGTCAGAATCTTTGCCGGTGATGAGTCCAATGCAGTGTGGAAGGAAGGGGAGCCGCTTTTTACGACTTACATCGAAGAGGCCCTCGGAGGCGAGCTGCTTTCGCAGGCGCTCAAGGCGCTCGAGCAGATCGCCGAGGCCGACGTGCCGCATCTCGAAGACCTGCATCGTGAGGGTGCCGCCCTTGGCCCAGTAGTTCGGCTTGATGAGCGCGATGACGCGATCGCCCTGCTTGAGGTCCTCCGGCAGCTTGCCGCGCACGGACGACCAGATCGTGAAGCCCACCGTCGCGTCCTCGGTGAGGTCCTTGAGCTTGCCGTAGATGTTGCCGCCCGATACCCCCCATTGCGTGATCTCGCCCTCGACCCATGCGGTGCCGAGTCTGTCGATGTACGCGCGGATCTTATTCGACAGCAGACCGACCGGCCACGGGGCATCAACGGTGGATGGCGCATCCGTCATCCGTTGGACCTCCCGCTGTCTCTTCGGCACTCCCGGCCTAGACTGGCCGTGTGAGCGACGCAACGATCAGTCTTCCCGTACCGAGAATTCCCGGTGCTCGGGGCAGGCTCAAGGATACCCCGGTCGTCGGACACAAGCGTGTGCTGCTGGCCGCTCCACGCGGCTACTGCGCGGGTGTGGATCGCGCCGTGATCGCGGTCGAGAAGTCCCTCGATCACTACGGTGCGCCCGTCTACGTGCGCAAGCAGATCGTGCACAACATCCACGTCGTCTCGACGCTCGAGAAGCAGGGCGCGATCTTCGTCGACGAGGTCGATGAGGTGCCCGCTGGAGCGCACGTGGTCTTCAGCGCCCACGGGGTTTCCCCGGCGGTCGTGCAATCCGCGGCTGCCCGCGGGCTGCAGGCGATCGATGCAACCTGCCCGCTCGTGACGAAGGTGCACCGCGAGGCCGTGCGGTTCGCGCGCGACGATTTCGAGATCCTCTTAATCGGCCACGAAGGCCACGAAGAGGTCGAGGGCACGGCGGGCGAGGCCCCAGAACATGTGACTCTCGTAAGCGGCCCGGATGACGTACCGAACATCCAGGTGAAAGATCCGGACAAGGTCGTCTGGCTCTCCCAGACGACGCTCTCGGTCGACGAGACCATGGAGACCGTGCGGCGGTTGCGCGAGCGGTTCCCCAACCTGCAGGACCCGCCAAGCGACGACATCTGCTATGCGACGCAGAACCGTCAGGTCGCGATCAAGAAGGTTGCCGAGGACGCCGACCTCGTCATCGTGGTCGGCTCAGCCAACTCGTCCAATTCGGTTCGGCTCGTCGAGGTCGCCCTCGAGTACGGTGCCAAGGCCGCGTACCGCGTCGACTACTCGAGCGAGATCAAGCAGGAGTGGCTGGATGGCGTGGCGAGCGTGGGCGTGACGAGCGGGGCATCCGTGCCAGAGGTGCTCGTGCAGGAGGTGCTCGAGGATCTCGCGGCCGCCGGTTATGGCGACGTGCAGCAGGTCAAGACGGCGGAGGAGGACCTGATGTTCTCGCTTCCCAAGGAGCTGCGCAAGGATCTGCAAGGCAAGACGGATGCCCGCGCCATCGGCGGGCGCGTGGGCCAATGAGCGAGTCCGAGCCGCGGCCGCGACCGAGGCCGCAGTACGGCGAGTACGCGACGCCGGAAGAGCAGCGGTCCCGCATCCAGATTCCACCCGAGCGTGCTCACGTGGAGCCGGTGCCCGTGCCGCTTGCTCGAGAGTCGCAGCCGGACGCCCGATCCGAAACCCCGCCGACGGAGGATGGTGCGCGCACGCCGCTGCGCACCGCCGATCGGATTGCGACTGTCGCCCTGCTCGCATTCGGACTCTTCAACGTTGGCACGACCGTGCCCGGCATGCTCAACCTGTCGGCGACGCTCAATGGCACATTCGAACAAGTCGGGATTGGCTCATACACGCCGACCCCGCTCGCGAATGAAATCGGGATCGGGATCGTCGTGCTCTACGTCGCGGGCTGGCTCATGACCGCGATTCTGTCGGCCCTCTCCCTCAGGAAGGGACGCGTCACGTTCTGGATCCCGCTCCTGGCGGGCGTGATCATCGGCCTCGTGACCGTGGTGTGCTTCATCGTGCTCTTCCTCGGCGACCCTGCATTCACGCAGTACATCACGCGCAATTCGAGCCTGTAGGTTACCTGCCCGAGTGGCCCGCGGAGCCGAGCTGCTGGGTCGCCTCGATGACGCGCGCGGCCACGGCCGTCTCGGCCACCTTGCCCCAGGCGCGTGGGTCGTAGAGCTTCTTGTTGCCCACTTCGCCGTCGACCTTGAGGACGCCGTCGTAGTTCTTGAACATGTAGCCCGCGATCGCGCGGGTGAACGCATACTGGGTGTCCGTGTCGATGTTCATCTTGACGACGCCGTTGGCGACGGCCTCGGCGATCTCCGCATCCGTCGAACCGGACCCGCCGTGGAATACGAGGTCGAGCGGCTTGGGACCGTGGCCATACCTGGCGGCCAGGCCGTCCTGGATGGTCTTGAGGAGCGCGGGCTGCAGCTGGACATTGCCCGGCTTGTACACGCCGTGCACGTTGCCGAAGGTCAGCGCGGCCATGTAGCGGCCCTGCTCACCGAGGCCGAGCGCCTCGACGGTCGCGATCGCGTCGTCGAGGGTCGTGTACAGGTGCTCGTTGATGTCGTGACTGATGCCATCCTCCTCGCCGCCGACAACGCCGATCTCCACCTCGAGGATGGCGTTGATCGCCTTGGTGCGCTTGAGCATGTCCTCCGCGATCTCGAGGTTCTCGGCCAGTGGAATCGCGGAGCCGTCCCACATGTGGGACTGGAAGATCGGGTTGCGACCGGCCTTGACCTCTTCCTCGCTCGCGGCGATGAGCGGAAGGACGAAGCTGTCGAGGGCATCCTTGGGGCAGTGGTCGGTGTGCAGCGCCACGGTGATGGGGTAATTCTTGGCGACCTCGGTCGCGAATTTGGCGAAGGCGATCGCGCCAGACGCCCGGTTCTTGACCGACTGGCCTGCGAAGTAGTCCGCGCCGCCCGTCGTCACCTGGATGATGCCGTCGCTGCCCGCTTCGGTCAGGCCCTGCAGCACCGCGTTGATCGTCTGCGAGGACGAGACGTTGAACGCCGGATAGGCAAAACCACCGGCCTTCGCCTTATCGAGCATTTCGGCGTACTGGTCCGGTGTTGCAATGGGCATTTCGTCTCCCTTGGCGTTGATCTGTTGACATCATATCGAGGCTGCGTGTGGGCGACCGGTTCAACGATCTGGCGTGCGCGACCTTAGAGTTGGCCTCGAAACGTTGGTTACAGAAAGGTTCGATTCCATGGCTGATCCCATTGTCGTCACGGCGCTCTTCTTTCCCGCCGAGGGATGTCACGACCAGGTCGTGGAGGCGCTCAAGCCGGCGATTGCAGCCGTGCACCAGGAGCCCGGATGCATCCTCTACGCAATTCACGATGCACCGGATGGCAGCATCGTCATGATCGAAAAATGGGAGTCTGCCGAGCTGCTCGACGAGCACGGACAGGGCGCCGCCGTTGCCGAGCTGAACCTCTCGCTCGAGGGATTGCTCGCGCAGCCTGTCGACGTCACCCGCCTTGTCCCCATTCTCGCGGGAACTGAGATCCAGGGCGCGCTGTAGCCTGCGCGCCTTCTGACGCCGCACCTGAGGCTTGATCCAGAAGAGATATGACCGAGACAACACCATTCCCCGCCGAGCGGACCGCAGTTCTCACCGGTGCAGGTTCCGCCCGCGGTATCGGGCGGGCGACTGCGGACAGGCTTGCGAGCGAGGGTTGGTCCATCGCAATTCTCGACATTCACGGCGCGGCAGCGCGCGCGGCCGCGGAGGAGATCTCGGCCAGGCGCGGTGTGCGGTCGATCGGGGTCGGCGCGGATGTCTCGAATCAGGCATCCGTCAACGCCGCGATCGACGAGGTGGAGGCCGCCTTGCCGCCTATCGTCGCGCTGGCCAATCTTGCTGGGATCAGCTCGCCGACCGAGTTCATGGACGAGACCGTGGCCGGATGGGAGCGCGTCTTTTCTGTCAACATGACGGGCACGTTCATCGTCACCCAGCGGGTTCTCAAGGGAATGATCGAACGCAAGCTGGGCCGCATTGTGAGCGTTTCATCGATCTCGGCCCAACGTGGCGGCGGCACGTACTCGAAGGTCGCGTACAGCGCATCCAAGGCCGGCATCATCGGCTTCACGCGCGCGTTGGCGCGCGAGATGGGCCAGCACGGCATCACCGTCAACTGCGTCGCTCCCGGCCCGGTGGATACCGACATCATGGGCGGCCCGTTGTCCGATGACCGCAAGAACGCGATGTCCGCCGACATTCTGATGGGACGGGTTGGTACGGTCCAGGACGTCGCGGCCCTCATGACCTTCTTGGTGAGCGAAGATGCGGGCTACATCACGGCTGCGACCTATGACATTAATGGCGGTCTCCACGTTTCCTGACCCAGGGCTCATGCGCCTCCATTGGGTCCGAAACTGCGGAATCCATGAGAGAGAGGAACGATGATGTCAACTCAAACGGACTACACGGTTGCCGTGCTCGGACTCGGTGCGATGGGCCTGCCCATGGCTACCCGCCTGGCGAGTGAGCTCAGGGTGAACGGCTTCGATATCGATGAGGCGCGACTCGCGCTGGCCACGGCGGCAGGCATTGCTCCCTTCGACTCCGCTCCGGCGGCCACCCGGGGCGTTGACGCCGTGGTCCTCGCTGTGCGGGATGGTGCCCAGCTCCATGAGGTGCTCTTCGGCGGGGCCGGAATCGCGGATGTTCTCGATGAAGGCTCCGTCGTGATCCTGACGAGCACAGTCGGCATTGATGTCGTGGTCGAGGTTGCCGAGCAGCTGGCCCGGCGCAGGGTCCATCTGGTCGACGCTCCGATGAGCGGTGGACCCGTGCGGGCAGGACAGGGAGACCTGCTCATGGTTGTCGGAGCGTCACCCGAGGTGCGCAAACTGGCGGATCCCGTGCTCAACCTCCTGGCCTCGACGCTGAGCATCATCGGTGATCGGCCCGGCGATGGGCAAGCTTTCAAAACCGTCAACCAGCTCCTGTGCGGCGTGCACGTAGCGGCTGCGGCAGAGGCTCTGGCTCTCGCAGACGCCCTCGGGCTCGATGTCGAAAGCACCCTGAATACGCTGTCGGCTGGTGCTGCCGGCTCGTTCATGCTGGCCAATCGCGGGCCGCGCATGCTCGAGGCCTACACGGACGATGGCGCCGAGGTTCTCAGCCGATTGGACATCTTCGTCAAGGACATGGGCATTGTCACCAAGGCCGCTCGCGCCAGTCGGCTGGCGACGCCCATCGCTTCGGCCGCGGAACAGGTATACCTGTTGGGCGCGGCGCAAGGGCTCAGCGCCTCGGACGATTCGGCTGTCATCAAGGTCGTCGCACCGACCAGGATTCACGACTGAGCCCAGTCGCGAACGCGACCCGAGCCGCTTCGGCGATTGTCTCGGGTTACCCTCGCAGGATTCGATGATCCACACGCTCGTTAGGATTGACCTTGTGAATATTGACGCCGCATCCCATTTCGAACACCCTGACCGCAACCTCGGAATGGAGCTGGTGAGGGCGACCGAAGCGGCCGCCATTCGCGCGGTCCCCTTCATCGGTCGCGGTGACAAGAACGCTGCAGACGGAGCAGCAGTCGATGCGATGCGTAAGTTCCTCGGTACGGTGAATTTCGACGGGGTCATCGTGATCGGCGAGGGCGAGAAAGACCACGCGCCGATGCTCTTCAACGGCGAGAACGTGGGTAACGGACGCGGGCCTTCCTGCGACATCGCGGTTGACCCGATCGATGGCACCTCGCTCACTGCGGCCGGCAGGCAGAATGCGTTGTCGATGATCGCGGTCGCTGACCGAGGCAGCATGTACGACCCCTCCGCGGTGTTCTACATGGACAAGATCGTGACCGGGTTTGAGGGTCACGGCGTTGTCGACATCCGCAAGCCGATCGCCGAGAACATCCACGCGCTTGCAAAGGCCAAAGGCAAGGATGTCGCCGACATCGTCGTCGCCGTACTTGACCGTCCGCGACACGCTCAGCTCATCGAGGACATCCGTGCCGCCGGCGCCGGCACGCGGCTGCTCCTCGACGGGGATGTTGCCGGCGGCATCAACGCCGCCCGATACGACGCCCGCATTGACATGTGCGTCGGCAGAGGGGGCACGCCGGAGGGCATCATCACCGCGTGCGCGCTGAAGGGTCTCGGCGGGTTCATCCAGGCGAAGCTCGCACCGCGTGACGACGATGAGCGGCAGAAGGCCATCGACGCCGGCCACGACCTGGACAAGGTGCTCGAGATTGACGATCTCGTCACCAGCGACAACACGTACTTCGTCGCCACCGGCGTCACCGACGGACAACTCGTCGGCGGCGTGCGGAAAAAGGGGCCGATCATCCGCACCGAGAGCATCGTGCTTCGCGGTCGCTCCGGAACGATTCGGCGCGTTCTCGCCGACCACCTCGCCGAGAAGTGGCTCTAAACCGGCCAGATGCTAGGCCGGCTGGTTCGCGTCTTCTGGGTCGTCGACGAGGAGCTCCAGCTCCAGCGCCGTGAGCTTGCGCGGCGTGGAGTCGATGATGGCCGGACCGCCGAGCACTTTCGACTCGTCAAGTGAGCCGAGCTTGCGGGCCGTGACCAGCACGCGGCTCTCGAGCGAGTTGGCGAACTGGTTATAACTGTTGACCGTACCCTCGATCGAGCGGCGCAGCTTGTCGGCGTGATCCGCCATGGTCGAGAGCCGGCCGTACAGCTCCTTGCTGAGGTCGAAGAGCTTCTTGCCCTCCTGCGTCAGCACGTCTTGCTGCCAGCTGAACGCGACGGTCTTCAACACCGACCAGAGGGTGACCGGCGAGGAGAGCGCGACGCGCTTGCTGAACGCGAACTCCATGATGCTGGGATCGGCCTCGAGCGCCGAGGAGACGAGCGACTCACTCGGGATGAAGGCGATCACCATCTCGGGGCTCGAATCGAGTCCGGCCCAATAGGTCTTGCTGCCGAGCGTCACGATGTGATCGCGAACCGCCTTGACGTGCGCCTTCATCAGCTCGTCGCGCCTGGCCAGCTCGGGGCCGGATGCCGTCGCGGGAATCGCACTCGCATCGAGGTAGGAGTTGAAGGGCACCTTGGCGTCGACGGCGATGCTCTTGCCACCGGGGAGGTGCACGATCATGTCGGGACGCCCGGCACCGGCATCCGATGTGATGCTCGACTGCACGTCGAAGTCCACGCGCTGGATGAGCCCGGCGGCTTCCACGACGCTGCGCAGCTGCGTCTCGCCCCAGACCCCCCGTGTGCTGTTGGAGCGGAGGGCGCTCGCAAGCGACTCCGCCGTCGCGCGCAGGCGTTCCTCCGATTCGTTCGCCGACTTCAGCTGCTGACTGAGCTCGCCGTACTGCTGGCGCCGCTGCTCCTCGAGTTCGGCGACCTTGCGCTGCACGGCCTGCAGGCTTTCGGCGACCGGGCTGAGCGCGACGAGAACCTTGCCGTCTTCGCGCACACGCTCGGCTTCGGCGATCTGCATATCGCGCAGCCGCTGCTGGAATTCGCCCAGGCGCTCTTCCTGCTGCGCGATCTGGTCACGGAACAGCGACTCCTGCTGGCCGAGGTGCTCCCGGAACTGCTGCTGTTGCGCGTCGAGCTGGTCGCGCAGGCCTTGCGCCCTGGCTTCGGACGAGGCGGCCCGGGTTTCGAGTTCGACAATGGGCGCGACATCCGCCGACGGGGTCGAGCGCACCTTGAGCAGCCAGCCGAGTGCCCCGCCGAGCACGAGCCCGACCAGTGCACCGATCACGAGAGCAAGCAATGGATCCATGTCTTCAGTCTGACAGCGGCCTGCGACATCGCCCGGTTACGCCGCGGGTCCGACCGCTTCCCGAACCGGGCGGATGCGGCTGACACGCGTCGATGTGGCGGCAGCGAGCTCCGCGAGAGTGGATGCCTCGTGCCGCTTGGCAGCGTGCACGACGATCGCGGCGCACGCCTCGGCGTCGGCCAGCGCGTCGTGGTGGTGGAAGTCCTCGAATCCGGCAGCCATGGCGGCGACCGGCAAGCGATAGGACTCGAGGTGGTACGTCTTGCGGGCGACCTGCAGGCTGCAGAGATAGGAGAAGTCAGGGGTTTCGAGACCCGTTGCCTCGCACGCCGCGCGGATGACGCCCATGTCGAACCCGGCGTTGTGCGCGACGAAATGGTCGTCTTGCGCGAACGCCATCAGGTCGGGGAACTGCTCCGCCCATCCGGCTGCCCCGATCACGTCGGACGCCGTGATGCCGTGGATGCGCGTGTTCCACTCGTTGAACTCGTCGTGCCCGATCGGAGGCTGGATCAGCCACCCCGCGCGATCCACGATGCGGCCGTCACGAACCTTGATCAGGCCGACAGAACAGGCAGACGCACTACTGGAATTGGCGGTCTCGAAGTCGATAGCGGTGAAATCCAGTGGCACGTTCACATGCTCTCACGCACCACTGACGAGATCCTGAGGAGCACCCGCGCGCCGCGCAACCGACGGTCAGCCGATGCCCACCCTCAGCCGATGCCGATGTCCCGCGCGTAATCTAAACCCGTGGCGGACGAGAAGACGACAGCGCAGGCGGCATCATTCGACCGGGCGGCGGATGTCTACGAACGGGCACGCCCCGAGTATCCGGTGGAGGCCGTCGACTGGCTTCTTCCCGCCGGGGCCAGGACGGTGCTCGACCTCGGCGCGGGCACCGGCAAGCTCACCCGTGCCCTTGCCGCGCGCGGTCTCGACGTATACGCCGTCGACCCGTCACCGCGCATGCTTGACCAGTTGCGCGCTGCGATCCCCGGTGCGATCGTCCACGAGGGGACGGCGGAGGACATCCCGCTCGCCGACGCCTCGGTCGATGCGGTGCTCGTTGCCCAGGCCTGGCACTGGGTCGATCAGGATGTCTCCCTCCCGTCGGTCGCCCGCGTGCTGAAGCCGGGTGGCACGCTTGGCCTCGTCTGGAACATCCGCGACGAAACGGTGCCGTGGGTGGCACGACTGACAGAGATCACGCATCCAGCAGAGTCCGAGACGTTTCTCGAGAATGGCACCATCCAGCGCGACGGATTCGGCGAAATAGAGTCTGCGCGATTCGAGTGGTCAAGCGAGTTCACGCGCGACGAGCTGCTCAATCTGGTGCGGTCGCGCAGCTACTTCATCACTGCAGACGAGGCGGAACAGACATCCATTCTCGCTGGCGTCAACGGCCTCTTGGACACCGACCCGGATCTCGTCGGCCGGGATTCGTGGACCATGCCGTACGTCACTCACGCGTTCCGGATGCGCCGCCCGTAGTCGCCGGGCACCATCAGAAAACGGCGTCGGCAACTGTCGGTAACTCAGGCTGATTCCTCAGCGTGAGGTTCGTGTGGCGCGAGATCTCGCGGTTGCGGTCGCGACTCGAGCGTTCTGGCCTGAGTTAGTCACAGTGAGCGGCGTCGCCCATGGCGCCCGCCCGGTATCCTTGACGCTCGTGGCTCTTACTATTGCGATCGTCGGTCTTCCCAATGTCGGCAAGTCGACGCTGTTCAATGCGTTGACCAAGAACACGGTCCTCGCGGCGAACTATCCGTTCGCCACGATCGAGCCGAACGTGGGTGTCGTCAGCCTGCCAGATGAGCGCCTCACGACTCTCGCCGAGATCTTCAACAGCGAACGCATCTTGCCCGCTCCGGTGTTGTTCGTCGACATCGCCGGCATCGTCAAGGGCGCGAGCGTCGGGGAGGGGCTCGGCAACAAGTTTCTTGCCAACATCCGCGAAGCCGACGCGATCGCGCAGGTCGTGCGCGGGTTCGATGACCCGGATGTCGTGCACGTCGACGGCAAGGTCGACGCGGCCGGCGACATGGAGACCATCAACACCGAGCTGATCCTCGCTGACCTGCAAACGCTCGAGAAGGCGGAAGCGCGCTACGAGAAGGAGGTCAAGGGCAAGAAGCTCGAGCCGATCGTTCTCGAGACCGCCCAGGCCGCGCGCGCGATCCTTGACTCCGGCAAGCCGCTCTCCAGCGCCTCGCTCGACCTCACGCCGATCCGCGAACTCGGGTTGCTCACCGCTAAGCCCTTTATCTACGTCTTCAACGTCGACGAGGCAGTGCTGACGGATGCCGCCAAGCGCGCCGCGCTCGCCGCCCTCGTCGCGCCAGCACAGGCCGTCTTCCTCGACGCCAAGCTCGAGTCGGAGCTCATCGACCTCGATGCGGCGGATGCGGCCGAGCTGCTGGCATCCACCGGACAGGACGAGAGCGGGCTCGACCAGCTCGCGCGCATCGGCTTTGCCACGCTTGGACTCCAGACCTACCTGACGGCAGGCCCCAAGGAGTCGCGCGCCTGGACGATCCCCAAGGGCGCGAAGGCGCCGCAGGCGGCCGGTGTCATCCACACCGACTTCGAAAAGGGCTTCATCAAGGCCGAGGTCATCTCCTTCGCCGACCTGGTCGAGACCGGTTCGATCGCCGAGGCCCGCGCCAAGGGCAAGGCCCGCATCGAGGGCAAGGACTATGTCATGCAGGATGGCGACGTGGTCGAGTTTAGGTTCAACAACTAGCTGCACTTCTGTTTGAGTCGTCACTGACCGGTTGCTAACTCAGGCTGGTTCGCTGGTTTCGCGCCGGATGCCCCCCGAAAACGGGCGAGGAATGGCTTGTCGCAGCAGTCCAGCCTGAGTTAGTGACAGTGCACACGCGATCGCCGGCCGCATCCGCCACCGCACCTTCCGCTGCCGGCATCCGCTCCAAGCGGGCTACCGTTAGTGCAACGTCGCTGAGGAGGAGGCCGCATGCCGTACGTTGTCGACTTCGTGAACGTCTCTACCGTCGGCCTTGAATCGTCTCCGGTCGCTGAGGCGCTCGCCGGGTTGCGCGCGAACGAGGCGCGCTACTTCAGAAACAAGTACGACCACGTATTCACAGTCAGCCCTGCCAGCGAAGCTCCAGAGGCACTCGACTGGGTGAGTCGCATCCTAAAGGACGAGCGCGACATCGTCATCGGCTCCCGTCCACTCGAGGCGACCGCTTTCGAAGTCGACGGCATCCGCATGGCCTACGTGTTCTACGAGTCCGGGCTGTCGATCAACGCGATGTACAGCATCGAGGACGGACAGAAGCGCGCGGTCGGGTTCAAACTCGCCGAAGGCATGGAGGTTCCCGAGGAACTGGCGTCACGCTTCAAGTTCGCGCGCCAGAAATCGAAGCTGGCGGGCGTCATCCGCGGCTCCTTCTTCGTGATCAAGGGTGAGTACTGAGTCCGGTTCGAAACGCAAAGCCGTCGATGTCTGTCAGTAGGTGCTGGCCACATCCGCGTGTTTGCGCCCGTGCGTAACGTCTGCGCCTGGGCGCGCGGGTGCACACGTTACGCGCGGGCGCACACAGGCGCACACGGGTGGCCGCCCGGAATACGCCTCAGGTGACCTCGCGGATGAAACCGGCGACCGACGACGTCAGAAGTTCGGCGACCGCGCGGGCGTTCAGCGGCGACGACGCCAGCACTTTCATGCCGTGATCGGCCCCGGGAACGGCGATAACGCGGATGCCTCGCCGCGTGCCCACCTCGGCCGCGCCGACTGCCGCGCCCACCTCGGCCGCGAGCGTCGCAGCGGTTCCGAAGGTGTCGCGCTCGCCCTGCAGAACCAGCACGGGTACGTCGGGGGTGAGCAATTCGCTCAGCCTGGATTTCTCGGGGCGGCCGGGCGGGTGTAACGGGAATGCCAGGCAAACGACCGCCACGGCATCGACGGATGCCGCGGTCCTGCAGGCCACGCGTGCGCCCGCGCTGCGCCCGCCCACCACCACTGGCAGCCCGCCGGCGATCTGCTCGACCAGCGGCGCCGTCTCGCGCCAGGCGATGTCCAGAGCCGCCGGCCGCGGTCCCACTCTGCGTCCGGCCACCCGCCACGGCTGCTCGTAGCGGGCCACCGTGATGCCCTGGCCCGGCAGCTCTGCGGCCAGCACGGCGAGGTCGGTCGCCCCGATCCCGCCACTGGCGCCGTGGCCCAGCCACAGCACGGCGCTTGGGTTCTCGGCGGCATCCACGACCAGACGGCCGGGGCCAAGAGAGGTTGGCGCTGCGACATCCATGATCCTGACGCTACCCGTTCCGGTCACGAGGTCAGTCCTGCGTCGTCCGCATCCGCGTGTCTGCGCCCGCGCGGTGCGTGTGCACCCGCGCGCGCAGGCGCGCAGGTTACGTACGGGCGCACATGCGATGCTGGAATACCAGGCAATGGCCGCCCGTTAGAGCCCAGAGTGTGCATCTTGCCCAGGCGCACATTCGAACCACGTGATCCATCCCAACGAAAGAACCTATGTCTACAACTGTCACCGCTTACGCTGCCCCCTCTGCTACTGAGCCTCTTGTGAAGACTACGATCGAGCGTCGCGACGTTGGAGCGCACGATGTCCTGATCGACATCAAGTACGCCGGCATCTGCCACTCCGACATCCACACCGTCCGCGGCGAATGGGGCCCTCAGCAGTTCCCACTCGCTCCCGGGCACGAGATCGTCGGAATCGTCTCCGAGGTTGGTCCCGAGGTCACCAAGCACAAGGTCGGTGACCGGGTCGGTGTGGGCTGCATGGTTAACTCCTGTGGCGAGTGCGCCAATTGCCAGGCCGGCCAGGAACAGTACTGCCTGAACGGACCGACCTTCACCTACGGCTCCGTCGATCGCGACGGCTCGATCACCCAGGGTGGCTACACCACCAGCGTCGTCGTGACCGAAAACTTCGTCGTGAACGTGCCTGACGGTCTCGACCTCGACGTCGCGGCCCCCCTGCTCTGCGCCGGCATCACCACGTACTCCCCGCTGCGGCACTGGGGTGCCGGACCGGGCAAGAAGGTTGCCATCGTGGGCATGGGTGGCCTCGGCCACATGGGCGTGAAGATTGCGCACGCGCTCGGAGCTGAGGTAACCGTACTGTCGCGGACCCTCAGCAAGAAGGACGACGGGATCGCCCTCGGCGCCGACCACTACTACGCCACCAAGGATCCCGAGACTTTCACCGCTCTTGCGGGACAGTTTGACCTCATCCTGAACACGGTCAGCGCACCAATCGACGTTGACGCATACCTGAACCTGCTCGCTCTCGACGGAGCGCTGGTCAACGTTGGCGCTCCGCCCGAGGCGCTGTCCCTCCACGCATTCACCCTGATTGGTGCACGTCGATCCTTCGCTGGCTCGAACATCGGAGGCATTCGCGAGACGCAGGAGATGCTGAACTTCTGCGCCGAGCACAACCTGGGTTCCGAAATCGAGCTGATCTCCGCCGACCAGATCAACGAGGCTTACGAGCGCGTTCTCGCTTCGGATGTCCGCTACCGGTTCGTGATCGACACCGCCACCCTCGCCGCCTGAGGCTGAGCCAGCGCAACCGAGAAGGGGGCCGGTGCATCCGATTGGATGCGCCGGCCCCCTTTTCATCGCGGATGTCCGCGCCGAATGCCACGATGGAACAGTGCCCGAACTCCCCGAGGTCGAGGCGCTCGTCCGGTTCCTCCGAGAGCGCGCGATCGGTCACGCCGTGGCTTCGGCATCGGTCGCGTCGATCGCAGCGTTGAAGACGTTCGACCCGCCGCTGTTTGACCTCGCTGGGCGGAGCATCACTGCGGTCGAGCGGCGCGGCAAGTTCGTCGACCTCGAGGCCGATGGTCTCCACTTGGTCTTCCATCTCGCTCGCGCCGGGTGGCTCCGCTGGTATGACGAGGTGCCGAAGACCCTGATCAAGCCAGGCAAGTCGCCGATCGCGCTGCGCGTGCGGCTCGACGACGGTGCGGGCTTCGACCTCACCGAGGCGGGCACGAAGAAATCGCTCGCGGTCTACATCGTGCGCGACTCTGCGGAGGTGCCGGGTATCGCCCGGCTCGGACCTGACCCGACGACGCCCGACTTCACGCTCGACGAGTTCGCCGGCATCATCGAGGGCCGTCGCACCCGCATCAAGGGGCTGCTCCGCGACCAGGCGGTGTTCGCCGGCGTGGGCAATGCCTATTCCGACGAGATCCTGCACACCGCGCGCATGTCTCCGTACGCGCTCGGCGCCACGCTCTCGCCCGAGGACGTGGAGCGGCTCTACCGAGCGCTTCGCGACACCCTCGCCGAGGCGATCGCGGCGGTATCCGGCAAGCGTCCCGAGGAGCTCAAGGACTCCAAGCGCACCCGCATGCAGGTGCACGGCCGCACCGGGGAGGCCTGCCCGGTCTGCGGCGACACCGTGCGCGAGGTGATCTTCGCCGACTCGACGTTCCAGTACTGCCCGACGTGCCAGACCGGCGGCAAGCCGCTCGCCGACCGGGTGCTCTCGCGCCTGCTCAAGTAGCGCATCCGTACACGTACCGTACGGGCGCGCACGCGAAGACGAAACCTTGACCGGCGAACTCGCCGAACAATAGTGTGTGACACGTTGCACGCCTTCCGACTTTGCGAGTGGCATCCTGCCAGCGTTGAGCGGTAAGCGACTGTCAGCCTCAACGAAGAGAGCAGGTAGCAGGCCAATGTTCAATGCTTCCCCCAGTCCGCGTTCGCAGTCCGGAGACAGGCGTCGCGCACCGCGAGCATCCGCACGTCGGATGCTCGTTGTCACCGTCGCCCTCGCAATCGCGCTCCCGACGGTTGGATTTGCCCAGCCGGCTCTCGCCTCGCCTAACCTGGCCAGCGTGAATGCCGGCCAGGCGAGCGTCAGTGCCGGATCGCTCGACTTCGGCCCGAACGTCAAGATCTTCGATCCGAGCATGCCGATCGCCGACATCCAGGCAACCGTCGATGCGATCGCGAACCAACAACTCGACAACGAGATGGGCACCGAGCGCTACACGCTCCTGTTCAAGCCGGGCACCTATGGCACTGTCGCGCATCCGCTGATCTTCCAGGTCGGTTACTACACCGAGGTCGCGGGTCTGGGGGCATCGCCGACGGATGTCACCATCAACGGGCACGTCGACGTGTACAACCGGTGCCTGAGCGCCAACAATTGCCTCGCGCTCGTCAACTTCTGGCGCTCGATCTCGAACCTCACCATCAACGTCATGGGTGAGACCGGCTGCCGCGCCTCGGGGAACTTCTGGGCGGCGTCGCAGGCGGCGCCTATGCGCCGCGTCAACATCGTCGGCGGCAACCTCACCCTCATGGATTACTGCACCGCGGGGCCGCAGTACGCGAGCGGTGGCTTCATCGCCGACTCGAAGACCGGCTTCATCATCAACGGTTCGCAGCAGCAGTACCTCGTGCGAGACAGTTCGATCGGCGGATGGTCCAACGCCGTGTGGAACCAGGTGTTCGCGGGCGTGCAGGGTGCGCCGGCGCAGTCGTTCCCGAACCCGCCGTACACGACGCTGGCCTCGAATCCGAGCAGTCGAGAGAAGCCATATCTGGTGATCGACCCCGCCACGAACGAGTACAGCGTCTTCGTTCCGGATGCGCGCACCAACTCCGCGGGGACGACCTGGGCGAGCGGCCAGACCCCCGGACACGCGATTCCGTTGTCGGACTTCTACCTCGCGCGTCCGGGCGACTCTGTGAAGACCATCAACAACCAGCTTGCGCGGGGCAAGAACCTGATCCTCACTCCCGGTGTGTATGACGTCGACCAGTCAATCAACGTCAAGCGGGCGGACACGATCGTGCTCGGCCTCGGCGTCGCGACGCTGACCGCCGTAAATGGCGCCGTGCCGATCACCGTCGCCGACGTCAAGGGCGTCGACATCGCGGGGATCATGATCGATGCGGGCACCGTCAACTCCCCGGCACTCATGCAGATCGGCTCGACGCATGCCGCGAACGGGCAAGCCCGCGAGCACAACGGGTGGAGCAGTGCGAGCGACCCAACGGGCATCCAAGACGTGTACTTCCGGGTTGGCGGGCCGCACGTTGGCAAGGCAACCGTCGGCCTCGAGGTGAACAGCGACAACGTCATCCTCGACGACATCTGGGCATGGCGGGCAGACCACGGATCCGGCGTCGGCTGGACGGTCAACACCTCCGACACGGGCGTCGTCGTCAACGGCGACAACGTGACCGCGACCGGTCTGTTCTCCGAGCACTTCCAGAAGTACAACACCGTGTGGAATGGGGAGAACGGCAAGACGATCTTCTACCAGAACGAGTTGCCGTATGACGCGCCGAACCAGGCCGCCTGGCAGCACGATGGCGTTCTCGGCTGGGCTGCGTACAAGGTTGCGGACTCGGTCAAGACCCACGAGTTGTGGGGCGGCGGCAGCTACATCTACACCAATGTCGATCCGACGATTCATGCGACGCGTGGATTCGAGGTGCCCGTCACGCCGGGCGTGCGGATCCACGATGTGCTGACCGTGCAGTTGGGTGCGGGCACGCTCGACCATGTCATCAATGACACCGGTGCCCCGGTCACCTCGGCCGCGATCGGTGTGCCGAGCTACGTGACGGACTTCTAGCGAGTGGAGGATGCAGTACGCCGGGCCCTCGCTCACGATCGAACCGTGGATATCACGACGATCGGGCGTCGGTCCGGCGTACCGCGGCGGATCGAAATCTGGTTCTATCGGGCCGGCGGCCGGTTCTACCTGAGCGGCTCTCCGGGGCGACGCGACTGGTACGCGAATCTGGAGGCCAACCCCGCATTCACATTCCACCTCAAGCGGGCGGTCGTCGCTGACCTGGCGGCGACCGCCCGACCGGTGACCGACGAGGAGGAGCGCCGACGGGTCTTCACCGAGATTGTGGGCGACCTGAACCAGCCGAGCAATCCGGCGGGACTCTCGCGTCGCGTCGATCTCGAGGCATGGATGGCGGGCAGCCCTCTCGTCGAGATCAGCTTCGTCGAGTAAACCCCGGCGGCGCTGATTAGTGCGGACGCGGCTCGCAAAATGATGACCGGGATGTCCCTGGTCGCCTTCCGCTAGTAGCTCTCGTAGCCGCGGTAGGCGGCGACAGGGCTCACGGGCGTATGGGGGTGGGGCGGCCCCTCGTTCATATGCCCTTTGCGGTGTACCGTGGGGCGCATGAGCGGGTCCGATGACGTGGACGCC
>JAVECW010000026.1 GCA_030841285.1 Microbacteriaceae bacterium | reverse complement strand
AGCGCCGTGATCATCGTCGATAAGGACCGGGAATCGGCCCTGGCGAAGGCCGAAGACTACAAGCGACTCTCGAGCGCTGAAGGCTACCTGGCGCACGCCGGTGGCGGCGGCATCGACCTCGCCGCATATCCGGCCAACGCACTCATCAGCGACATCCTCGCCGCCGAGAACAACCAGGGTCGGGACAACTCCGCGAGCAACCGGCGGTATGCCCCGGGCGCGACAGTGGGCGACGCGCTCGAGGCATTAACCAACTTCGACCGCAGCGCGTTCTACGTCGCCGGTTCGCCCACGGATGTCGCAGACGCCATCGAGGCATGGGTCGAAGAGACCGACCTCGACGGGTTCAACCTTCGGCAGTTCCTGACGCCGGCGAGCGCCGAGGGGTTCATCGAGCACGTGGTGCCCGAGTTGCAGCGGCGCGGCCTCTACCGCACGGCATATGAGGAGTCGACCCTGCGTGAACGGCTCTTCGGCGCGGGAAACACCCGCCTGCCCGAGACCCACCCGGGAGCCCGTTACCGCGGTGGCGCCAACCTGCACGGCGACGCCGGACTCGCCCAATGAGTGCGCTGGATGTGGGCACCACCGCACCACTCGGCGACGAGGATATCCTCGAGCGATTCAGGCCTGTCTTTGCTCGGATCGCCGGGGGCGCCGTCGAACGGGAGCAGAATCGGCGCCTGCCGTTCGAGGAGATTGGGTGGCTCCGCGAAGCCGGCTTCGGCATCCTTCGTATCCCTCGCGAATACGGCGGCCTGGGTGCAACGACATTGCAACTCGTGCGAGTGCTCGTGGAACTGGGAGAAGCGGACTCGAACCTGCCGCAAGCCCTCCGCGGTCACTGCGCCTTCGTCGAAAACCGACTCAGGACGAAGAACGAAGAGTCGCGACGCGAGTGGTTCGATCGCATCGTCGCTGGTGCTCTCGTCGGCAATGCCCAGGCCGAGCGGGGACCGGAAACGGGGACCACGTCTGTGCTGGAAGCCGACCAGGACGGCCTGGCGCTAACTGGGGAGAAGTTCTACAGCACCGGCACGATCTTCGCCGACTGGGTCATCACGACCGCCGTCGTCGATGGCAGGCACGTGTCGGTCATGGTGAACCTTGACCAGCCGTCCGTCACGCGATCGGACGACTGGGATGGATTCGGTCAGCGCCTCACGGGAAGCGGGACAACTCGTTTCGAGGGCGCCAGGGTCGAAGAGGCCCACATCCTGCCGGTCGAGGATGATGAGGAACGCAGCAGCGCGAGCGTGACCTCGTTCTTCCAGCTCGTGCTGCTCTCGACGCTCTCGGGCATCGGGCGGGCTGTCGTGCGCGACGCCGCGGAGTTCGTCCGCGGCCGCACGCGCACTTTCGGGGTGCCCGGGGCATCCAGCCCCAAGGATGACCCCCTGGTTCAGCGAGTCGTGGGACGACTGGCCAGTCTCGCCTTCTCCGCCGAGGAACTGACGCTGGCGGCCGCGCTCCGATTCGATGCGATCGATGAGGCCAGAAAGGCGGGCCGGGCAGAGGACGATCTGCACACCGTGGCGCAGATGGCGGTCTTCAAAGCACAGCAGATCGTGCTTCCGACCATCATCGAAGCGACATCACTGCTCTTCGAAGTAGGCGGCGCCTCGTCGACGAGCGAGAACCGTCGTCTCGACCGGCACTGGCGGAACGCCAGGACGGTCGCCACGCACAATCCCGCGATCCATCGCGAACGGGTCATTGGCGACTACGTGCTGAACGACGTCATTCCGGTCAACTGGTGGGTGAAGGCGGCGCAGTCCAGGTAGTTGCCTGCCGGGCAATTTCGGCGTACCGTCCGCGACATCGATCGATGAGAGAAAGGCAAACGAAAATGGCCGCAGTCACCGAATACATCGATGTCGAGGTTCCCGTCGAGCGCGCGTACGAGCGATGGACGCACTTCGAGACGTTCCCAGAGTTCCTCGACTTCGTCGAGGAGATCGACGTCATGGACTCGACGCACAATCATTGGCGGGTCAACATCGGGGGCGCAGAGCGTGAGTTCGATGCGCAGGTCGACGAGAACGTCCCGAACAACCGGATCGCCTGGCACAGCACCGGAGGCGAAACCGACCACGCCGGAATCGTCACGTTCGACCGGCTCTCGGACAACTCCTCACGCGTGACGGTGCAACTCGACTGGAAGCCCGAAGATCTCGTCGAGAAGGCCGGGGCAGCTCTGGGCATCGATGACCACGCGATCAAGAAAGATCTCGAGATCTTCAAGGACATGATCGAACGCGAGTACGGGGTGGCCGGATATAGCCGCAGCGAGGACACGGATCCGGACATCGGGAGCTAGCCAGCGAAACCGAAGTCGGATGCGGCGTCCTGGCGCCGCATCCGTTTCTTCTGCCGCGGCGCCGGGCAATCGTTAGATTGGCGGCGAGTCTGGCTCCGGGGGCGTGAGCGGGATCGCCGTCGCCTTCGACGTGTCGAGTGGACGGTTGAGCGGCTGATCTCCGCCATGCTCGGCGGGTGCAGGCGGCTTCTGTACCCCCGGCTTCTGGTCCGACATGGGCTGCTCCTTCGGGTATGGAACATGAACGGGATACCTCGACGAAACCCCGCTCGACCCCGACAGTCAAGGGGGTCCTCGCGCCCTGGCGCGAGGGAATCAACGGACCTCCCCCGGCGTTAACAGCAATGTATTGGAGTACGGAGTGATTTCAGTGAACAACAACGTAGAGCACAGCACCGAACACGACACCGAGGCGGTGTCACAATACCGGCGCCACGCAAACGGACGCGGTCGGGTTTCGCCACGCGCCCTCGTTGACCAGAACGCATTCGTCCACGCCACGGCGTATGTAGAGGCCCGCGCCCAGGTCGGCAGCGGATCGTGGATCGGCGGCGGCAGCTGGATCGACCGCGGTGCGATCGTCGGGGAACGCGTGTTCGTCGGCCAGAATGTTCACGTCGGCCGGGAGACCCATGTCGGAAACGATGCCCACCTGGGCAGCCATTCCCGGATTGGCGCCCACGTCAAGATCGCCGCTGGCGCACGAATCGACCGGGACGTGACCGTGCCGGACAACACCGTGGTCGACGCCCCGCCGCACGCACGGCGCAAGAATATGCGCGAGCGAGTCCGCGATACCTCAGCGCACGCGCACAGCAAGGGGCACTCGTCGAAAAAAGCCGCCTGAGCTAGCCGGGAGCAATTCCGGCTAGCTCGTCTGCGCAAATCCGGCGTGGCGGATACCCCAGCGCACGGTCCAGGTTTCGCCCGGCGCGAGCCAGTGCAGATCCCGACCGGAGTTGAGCGCGTTCGTCGGCGCCGTCATGGGTTCGATCGCGATCGCGACATCAGACGTCGTCTCGGTGGCAAGGTTTCGTGACGTGTAGACCTGCACGTAGCCGAAGTGCTCGTCGGCCCACATTGAGACGCTGCGCCCATCTGCCGCCGTGAGGGTCTGGGCACTCTCCCCGTCCGTGATGGCGACGCCACCCCAGCCGTCGTCCAGGTGAAGGTCGCCGACGAGAGCGCCATCGCGCAGGTCGTATGGGGTGCCGTCCACGGGATGCTCGGCGAGCACGTTGAGTCGATCGTCCACCTCGAAATGCGTCGCCGCCGAGAGCGTGAGTGTGAGTTCACCCGTCGGAACGTCACCGATCTTGAAATACGGATGCGTGCCCACCGCAACCGGGGCATCCGTGTCACTCGCATTCGTGATCGTGTGTGTGACGTGCAGGCCGTCGTCGACGAGCTCGTAGCGCACGCTCGTGTCGAGCAGGAATGGGTAGCCGGACTGCGGGAAGACGGTCGCCGTCAAGGTGATGGCACCGGCGCTGCGTTCGCCCACGCGGTACGGGCTGTGCCGGAGCAGGCCGTGGATCGCGTTGAGTCGGGCAGGCTCGGTGAGGTCGAGCTGCTGCGGAACGCCGTTGAGCTGCCACGCGCCGTCCTTGACCCGGTTCGGCCATGGCACGAGGACGATGCCCGCACCCGACGGCGGCAGTGAACTCTCGGGGTATGGCTCGACGACGTCGATGCCGTCGACGCTGAAGACCCGCAACGCTGCGGCCACCTCGGTGATCACGGCGTGCGATAGCTGGCCATTCGCCTGCCGAGTGAGCTCGAATTGTTCTCCGGTTGGTGCGCGCATCTGCTTAGCCTAACCGCGCGCGATCGCGCATACGCGTGGGATGTCACGAAGCGACGACGACGCCAAGGCCCGCGGTTCGCAGCTGCTCGAGCGTCTCTGGCGCGGCGGTCTCGCCCGTGATGAGCGTCTCGAATTCGCTCACCGCAGCGATCTTCCCGAGGTGCACCTGACCGATCTTCGAACCGTCCGCCACGACGACAGTGCGGCGCGACGATGCCACCATGAGGCGCTTCACGTCAGCTTCCGGCAGGTTCAGGTTCGTGACGCCTCGGGTGGGATGCACCCCATTGCATCCGATGAATGCCAGGTCGGCGTGCAGCTGGGCGAGCACGACGGATGCCATCGGCTCGACGAGCGAGTGCTGCAGCGGGCGGAGCGACCCACCCGTCACGATCACGTGGAATCGCGGGATCGCCTGCTCGAGGTCGAGTGCGATCGTGAGGCCGTTCGTGATGATCGTGACGTCATCGAGGTCCTCTCGTGCGACGAGGGCGCGCGCGATCGCCGCCGTCGTCGTGCCGACATCGAGCAGGATGCTGCTGCCGGACTCGACGAGGTCTGCCGCGACCCACGCGATCCGCCTCTTCTCCTCTGCCGAGCTCTCGAGCGATTCTTCGAAGGAGAGTTCACGGCCAGCACCACCACCACGGAGCACGGCGCCGCCGTGCACCCTGCGGATCGCCCTGTGCTCATCGAGAATGTCGAGATCGCTCCGCACCGTCACATCGGAAACCTCGAACGCGTCGCTCAACTCCGAGACGCGAGCGAAGCCGTGCTCGCCAATGAGTTCGAGCATCCGTTGCCGGCGTACGATCGCCGGCACCCCATCGTTCGTGCCGCGTCCCATGGCACACATCGTCGTTCACTTTCCTTTCTTTGTCAATCCATAAATTGGAATCGCGAATCCGCGGCGATCCCGCTAATCTTGGTTTCGAAATCACAAGTCCTCGCTCCCCTTGTGGCGCGCGAGCCCCCAGGAAGGCCCAAATGGCGCACATCACGAAGCGCGAGCACACGCTCGCCGACGGGCGCGACCTCATCTATTTCGACGACGCAGACACGACCCTGTCGCCGGATCGCTTCCCCGACCTGCGCGAGCCCGCTCCCCGCCCGCCCACCGCCACGATGCGCCAGGACGTACTGACGGGCGAATGGGTCTCGATCGCCTCGGCCAGGCAGAACCGCGTCTTCCTCCCGCCTGCCGAACTCGATCCGCTCGCCCCGGCGACACCAGCCAACCCTTCGGAGATCCCGAGCAACTACGACGTCGCGGTGTTCGAGAACAAGTCGCCGTCGTTCGGCCCACTGCTCGAGGACGACAACGCACCGGCGGGACTCGAGGATCTCGCGAGCATCGGTCTCGGTCGCACGCGCACCTCCGTCGGCCGCTGCGAAGTCGTGTGCTTCAGCCCCGAGCACGAGGGCTCGTTCGGCACCCTGACGCGCTCGCGCGCGCGCACCGTGATCGAAGCATGGGCGGACCGCACCGCGGCGTTGTCGGCGATGCCCGGCATCCGCCAGGTCTTCCCGTTCGAGAACCGCGGCGAGGCGATCGGCGTCACGCTGAACCACCCGCACGGCCAGATCTACGCCTACCCGTACATCACTCCACGCACGAGCAAGCTCATCGCCTCGCTCGACCAGTACGGCCCCACGCTCTTCCAGGACATCCTCGAGAGCGAGCGTGCGTCGGAGCGCGTCATCCTCACCGGTGAGCACTGGACGGCGTTCGTGCCGTTCGCCGCGCGCTGGCCGATCGAGGTGCATCTCCTGCCCCATCGACACGTCCCGGATTTCGCGGCAACGAGCGATGAGGAACGCGACGAGCTCGCGGTGCTCTACCTGCGTCTGCTGCGCGGCATCGACGCGCTCTACGAGACCCCGACCCCGTACATCGCCGCGTGGCACCAGGCTCCGGTCGGCGTGCGCACGGACGAGATCCGGCTCATGCTGCAGGTCACGTCACCCCGGCGCGCCGCGGATAAACTCAAGTACCTGGCCGGCTCCGAGGCCGCCATGGGGGCGTGGATCGGCGATGTCCCGCCTGAGCAGGCCGCGGCCTTCATCCGCTCCGGCGTCGAGCGAGCGGATGTCGAGCGGCCTGTCGTCGGAATTCACGACGCCAGAACACGCGACGCCGCGAACCCGCACGCGAGTGCCCGAACGGGAGAGACATCCGAATGACCGACATGCGACACGACGCGCAGGAGACGTTCGAGGAGCTCTTCGGCCGCCGCGCGGACGGCGTCTGGTCGGCCCCCGGCCGAGTCAACCTGATCGGCGAGCACACCGACTACAACCAGGGCTTCGTCCTGCCGTTCGCGATCAACCGTCGCACCGTGGTCGCGCTCGGCGTGCGCACCGATCGGGTCGCCAGGGTCGCGAGCTCCTATGCCGACGAGCTCGTCGAGATAGACCTCGCCGACCTCGCCCCCGAGAAGCTGCACGGCTGGGCCGCGTACCCGCTCGGCGTCGCCTGGGCACTCGGCCACTTCGGCGCCGACCTGGGGGGCGTGCCCGGTTTCGACATCTTCATCGACTCAACTGTGCCGGTCGGCGCAGGCCTCTCATCATCCGCTGCGATCGAGAGCGCGGTCGCCGTCGCCCTCAATGACGTGTGGCGGCTCGACCTCGAGCCGCGCATGCTCGCCAAGGTCGGCCAACGCGCGGAGAACGTCGCCGTCGGCGCACCAACGGGCATCATGGACCAGTCGGCCTCCCTGCTCGGTCGCCGCGACTCTGGCGTCTTCCTCGACTGCCGCAGTCTGGAGGCGGAGATCATCCCGCTCGGTCTCGAGGCCGCCGGACTCGAGATCCTCGTCATCGACACGGGCGTCGGCCACGCGCACGCGACCGGCGGGTATGCCGCGCGCCGGGCATCCTGCGAGGCGGGCGCGGAGGCGCTCGGCGTCGAGTCGCTGCGCGACGTCACCGTGGACGACCTCGCTCGTGCGCGCGACGTGCTCGACGACGAGACGTTCCGGCGCGTGCGACACGTCGTGACCGAGAACCAGCGCGTCCTCGACACCGCACGCACGCTGCGCGAGCATGGCCCGACCGAGATCGGCGAGCTTCTGGATGCGTCGCACCGCTCGATGCGCGACGACTTCGAGATCTCCGTCCCCGAGCTCGATCTCGCGGTCGAGACGGCTCAGACCAACGGCGCGATCGGTGCGCGGATGACCGGAGGCGGCTTCGGAGGTGCGGCCATCGCGCTCGTACCGAGCGACCTCGCCTCCCGGCTTCGGGTCGCGATCGACGGGGCATTCTCCGAGCACGGGTACTCGCCGCCGGACATGTTCACCGTCACGGCGGCGGATGGGGCGTTTCGCGAACGGGACCTCTGACCGCTGAGTTTCCGCGTTCGGATTGCATAGGCTTGCACGCATGGGAGCGCACAGCGACGCACGGATCATCTCGCTCGGCGAGGCACTCGAACCACAGATCGACGCCGCCGCGTGGGTCGCGCCAGGCGCGGTGCTCGCCGGGGACGTCACACTGCACGCGAGCGCGAGCGTCTGGTACAACGCTGTGCTTCGGGCCGAGGCCGAGCCGATCGTGATCGGCGAACGCTCGAACCTGCAGGACAACGTCTCCTGCCACGTCGATCGCGGCTTCCCGCTGACGCTGGGGACGGGCGTCTCGGTCGGCCATGGTGCCGTGTTGCACGGCTGCACGATCGAGGACGACGTGCTCGTCGGCATGAGCGCGACGGTCCTGAACGGCGCGGTCATCGGGTATGGCTCGCTCTTGGCCGCCGGAACGGTCGTGCTCGAGGGCACAGTCGTTCCGCCGCGATCACTCGTCGCCGGCGTACCAGGCAAGGTGCGACGAGAGATGACGGATGCCGAGCTGGCCGGCATCCGCAGGAACGCTGACGCTTACGTGGGACACACCGAGCGGCACCGCGCCGCTACTGCCTAGTTCTGCCGGCGTTGGCTGAGTAGGCCAAAAAACGCTACTGGTTGGAGTCCAGCAACAACTCGTAGTGCCAGGCCTCGGCGTTCGCGCTGACCCGGGGCATCCCGACGTCGCGCATGGTGCGCTGCGAGGCGACATTATCCGGGCTCGTGTTGGCGACCACCCGCTTCGCCCCGGCCGTACGGGCGATCCCGATCACTGCGGCGAGCGCCTCGGCGGCGTATCCGTGCCCGCGCGCATCCGGAACCAGGCCGTACCCGACCTCGACCGTTCCCTCGCCATCGGGCGGACCAAAGAATTCGATGCCACCGATCGCCAGCCCGTCGATGCGCCTCCGCAGCTGGAAATAGCCCCACGGACGCTGGTCGCCGCCGGCGATCGTCGCCGCCAGGAGATTGCCGACCGCCTTGAGGTCGCTCTCGGACGGGTATCCACTCGCCCAGGCATCCTCGCTGGTTGCCGCGCCTCCCAGGATGCGCTCCGCCTCAACCGCATCGATCGGATGCAGCACCAAGCGGTTCGTCGTCGTGTCGACCATGTACGCGATGCTACTCGGAGCCACGCACACCGTCGTCCCGGAGTTCGGGAGCGCGAGTCTGCGGCGGGTTCTGCTCTCCGTTGGTTTCGATACGGCGTGGTTTCGATACGGCCGCGGGCGGCCTACTCAACCACCACAGGTGGCGGCAGCGCTACGCGTCGAGCGCGCGCTCAGCCATCTCCACGACGTTCTGCAGCAGGAGCGCGCGCGTCATCGGTCCGACCCCGCCGGGGTTCGGCGAGATCCACGAAGCGACGGATGCGACATCCGCTGCGACATCGCCCGCGACCCTGCTCTTACCGGTGACCGGGTCCGTGATGCGGCTCACTCCGACGTCGAGCACGACTGCACCCGGCCGCACATCGGCGGCCGTCACGAGGTCGGGGACGCCGGCGGCCGAGACGATCACGTCGGCCACCTTGAGGTGCGCCGCCAGGTCGACGGTGCCGGTGTGCGTGAGGGTGACCGTGGCATTGACGTCGCGCCGCGTGAGCAGGGAGCCGATCGCGCGGCCGACCGTGACACCACGGCCGATCACGACGACGTGCTTGCCCGAAAGCTCGATGCCGTGCCGCTGGATGAGCTCGATGACGCCTCGCGGCGTGCACGGCAGCGGCGACGTGATCGGACGGTTCGCGTTCAGTACGAGCCGGCCGAGGTTGGTCGGGTGCAGCCCGTCCGCATCCTTCGACGGATCGACGCGCTCGAGGATGGCGTCGGTGTCGATGTGCTTCGGCAGCGGCAACTGCACAATGTATCCCGTGCACTCCGGATCCGCATTGAGCTCGTCGATGACCGCCTCGAGTTCCTTCTGCGTGACTGACTCCGGGAGGTCGCGGCGGATCGACGACATGCCGACCTCGGCGCAGTCGCGGTGCTTGCCCGCGACGTACCACTGCGAGCCGGGATCTTCACCGACGAGCACCGTTCCGAGACCGGGCAGGATGCCCCGCTCACGCAGAGCGGTGATCCGGTGGGCAAGTTCTGACTTGATGGAAGCGGCCGTTGCCGTGCCGTTAAGAATCTGTGCAGTCATCGGTGCGTGCGCTGTCATTAATGTGCGTCGATGCTGGAGGGCAGCTCGACCGAAACCGCAACCTGCCCACTCGG
>JAVECW010000174.1 GCA_030841285.1 Microbacteriaceae bacterium | reverse complement strand
CATCATCAACGCATTCGATTCGATCATGGTCGCCCGCGGCGACCTCGGCGTCGAGCTACCCCGCGATGCCGTGCCGATCGTGCAGAACCGGGCCGATGAGCTCACGCGCCGCATGGCGAAGCCGGTCGTCGTCGCGACTCAGATGCTCGAGTCGATGATTTCGAGCCCTGTGCCAACGCGCGCCGAGACGTCCGACGTTGCCAACGCCGTGCTCGATGGTGCGGATGCCGTCATGCTCAGTGGTGAGACAAGCGTCGGCGAATACCCGGTCATTACTGTGCAGACCATGGCTCGCATCGTCGACTCCACCGAGCAGCACGGGCTCGAGCGCATCCTGCCGCTCGGAACCAAGCCGCGCACCCAGGGTGGGGCGATCACGCTCGCTGCCGTCGAGGTCGCCGCCTTCGTCGAGGCGAAGTACCTGTGCGTCTTCACCGAGTCCGGCGACACCGCACGCCGGATGTCGCGCCTGCGCAGCTCGATCCCGATCCTCGCCTTCACCCCCGACCCGGCGATTCGCCGACGGATGGCGCTGAACTGGGGCGTCGAGTCCTTCATCGTCGACCGCGTGAAGCACACCGACCAGATGGTCGCCCAGGTGGATGAGGTTCTCGTCTCGACCGGCCGGGCCGTGGCGGGCGAGAAGGTCATCATCATTTCCGGTTCTCCTCCCGGAATCGCGGGAACGACCAACGACCTTCGCGTGCACAGGGTCGGGGACGTTCTCTAACGAGCCGTAAGTAACGGGTACGCGACTGGATAGTCGCGTACCCGTTTGGTTTAATCGCCCAGCTCGAGCCGCATGATGGCACGCGTTGCGGACGGGCGGGCGATGACGGCAAAACCAGCCGACTCGAAGAGCGTGACCGTCCCGTGGTACTTCTCCGCCGACGTCAGCGACGGCCGCACTGCGGGATCGACCGGGTAGCCGTCAATGACCCGTGCCCCGTTCGCGCTGGCGTGCTCGATCGCCCCCCGGAGGAGCGTCCGGGCGACACCGCGACCACGGAATCCCATTCGCACGACGAAGCAGGTCACGGCCCAATGGGCTGGGTCGGCGGGGCCGGCCGCACGCACGACCCGGGACCGAGCGAGCACGGGATAGTGACTTCGCTGCTCGACCGCACACCACCCGACGGGTTCATCCCCGAGGAAGGCAAGGACGCCGGGGGAGGGAACTCCTGCCACCTGCTCATGCAGGCGTTCCTTCATTTCGGCGGTCGGTATTTCCTTGTACTCACTGCTTGAGAGCTTGAACCACTGGCACCAGCACTGTGCCGAATCCCCGCGTTCTCCGAGCACGGTATCGACATCCGGCCAGCAGGTATCGCTGGCTGGTACCACCCTGAGTAGCTCGTCGTTCATGCCATCAGAGTACGCGCGGGAGTGTGACTCCAGGGAAGTGTAGGGAGGGCTTTCCTCTCTGAGGGAACACATAGAAAACATCCAGCGTTCTCATTTGTCGCTGTGCTCAGATACTCCCGTGACCCTTGACCAATTGCGCCTTCCGCGCGAAGAGATTACGCGCTCCACCCGGGCCCGTGTGTCCGTCGGATACCGGCGACGGATGCGGCGTGCCGACGTCCTTGTCACGCTGAGCTGGGTCTCGGTCGCCATCGTCATCGCCCTGTTCCTGGCCGCCGGAACTTTCGATTTCAAGACTGCCACGAGTGCGACGACGAGCGTTGGCATGCTCGCGGGGCTCGTCGGGGCCGATCTCGTCCTCGTCATGCTCGTTCTCGCCGCGCGCGTTCCCGTGATCGACAGGACGTTCGGCCACGACAAGGCCATGCAGGCCCATCGTCGGATCGCCAAGCCGGCCTTCTACCTGCTCCTTGCACACGGCGTGTTCCTTCTCATCGGCTATGGACTGAGCACGGGGATCGATCCGATCTCGGAAATCCCTGCGATGTGGACGCTGTCCTCCGATATGCCGCTCGCCTTCCTCGGTCTCCTCCTCCTCGTCATCGTCGTCGTCACCTCGTTCGTCGCGGTGCGGCGGAAGTTCCCGTACGAGGTCTGGCACGCCATCCATCTGCTCAGCTATTTCGCCGTGTTGGCGGCTGCTCCCCACCAACTCAGCGTGAGCCTGCTCTTCACCGCCGGCAGCCCGCAGCGTGTCTACTGGTTCGCCCTCTACGTCATCGTCGCCCTACTACTCGCGACGTACCGGTTCGCGGTGCCCGTCATCCGTTCCCTGCGGCATGGACTCCGCGTAAGCCGCGTCGTCGACGTGGCGCCGGGGGTGGTCTCGATCGAGATGTCAGGCCGCCGACTCCGCGAGCTGCAGGCCACGGGTGGCCAGTTCTTCGTCTGGCGGTTCTGGGCTGGGAAAACCTGGTGGCACGCGCATCCGCTCTCACTCTCCGCGGCGCCGTCCGCGAGCACGATCCGGATCACCGTGCGCGTACTCGGCGCAGGTTCGGCCGAGCTGGCCAAGGTTCGCCCAGGAACGCCCGTGTCAATCGAAGGACCGTACGGTATCTTCACTCCCATGGCGCGGACCTCACCACGAGCCGTGTTCGTTGCGGCGGGCATCGGCATCACGCCGATTCGCGCCATGCTCGAACAATCCGATCTTGCTCCGGGCGAGGCCACCGTGATCGTACGCAACACCGGCGCGCAGGATCCGTACTTGTGGCAGGAGTTGCGCGATCTCTGTGCGAGCAAGGGTGCCCCCGTCTTCCTTATCGATGGCCCGCGTCCGCGTGCGACCTCGTCGTGGCAGTCAGCGGATGCGGTCGGCCGCGGCTACACGATCGCGTCCTATGTGCCGAAGCTCTTCGGCGCAGACCTCTACGTCTGTGGCCCCGGCCCGTGGGCGGACCTCGTGATCAAGGATGCCCTTCAGCACGGCGTCCGGCAGCACCAAATCCACGTCGAAAGGTTTGACTGGTGAGAATTCGAGCATTCTTCGTCGCGGCCGCTGCCTCCGGTGTGGTCATTCTCACCGGATGGGAGATGGGCGCCCAGCACGCGACGCCCATGATCGCCTCATCGACCACCACGCCGCCGGCGCCGTCCGCACCCGCGCCGCAGGGCGGAAGCACAGCGGCTCCATCCACGGCGACCACACCGTCGCCAAGCGCGCCGGCGGCCGCAACGACATCCTCGACGGATGGCACGTTCACGGGAGCGCTCGAACAGTCGCCGTTCGGCACCGTCCAGGTGTCTGTCACGATCACGGGAGGCAAGCTCACCGACGTCAAGACGCCCCAGCTCACCGAGACCGACGGACACTCCCAGCGAATCGATGACTACGCAATTCCGATCCTCCGATCATCAGTGCTCGGCGCCCAATCGGCGAAGGTGAACAGCGTCAGCGGGGCAACATACACGTCCGACGCGTACCTGCAGTCGCTGCAGTCCGCGCTCGACAAGGCCCACTTTGCCGGCTGACCGAACGGCTTCGTGGAAGCACGACCAGTTCGCCACGATGGGAACGATGGTCTCGCTCTCCGTCGAAATCGCTGACGTTGAGGGCGCTGACCTCGAGGGCGCTGACGTTGAGGACCCTGACGTCGAGAGCGCACATTTCGAAAGCGCCGGCGGGTGGGATGCCGTCCGTACGGGTGTGCACGACGTCTTCCGCGCCCTCGACGAGCGATTCAGCCTGTTCCGGGAGGACTCGGAGCTCAGCCGGGTCGCACGCGGTGAGCTCGATCTCATGCACACGAGCGACGAGATGCGTGAAACATACGAACTCGCCGTGCGCTGGCGCAGCGCGACAGCGGGTGCGTTCACGCCCGACCGCCCAGACGGCGTGCTCGACCTCAACGGCGTCGTCAAGGCGATCGCGATCGACCGAGCCGGGCGTGCTCTCTCGGATGCCGGTGCCAAGAACTGGTGCATCAACGCCGGGGGAGACATCCTCTATCGCGGTTCCCCCGAACCGGGCAAGCGCTGGGTCACTGGCATCACGGATCCGCTCGAGCACGAGAAGCTGTTGACCTCGATCGAGCTGTTCGACGGGCACGTCGCCGTCGCAACGTCTGGGTATGCCGAGCGCGGGCTGCATATCTGGCACCGCGGCGCGACCAGGAACAGGTTCATCCAGGCCACGGCCATGGCGGCCGACATCGTCACGGCGGATGTCCTCGCCACGGCTGCGCTGGCCACACCCCCCGGCGAGTTGAGCAACCTTCTCGCCGGACACCCCGTCGACGTCCTGGCTGTCGATGGGGACGGCGAGCTCACCGTGACTCCGCGCCTCCGGGACTACTTCGCCCACGTGGCGGTTGAGTAGCGGCCTACTGCGTTCCAACCCGCACGAGCACACGAGCATCCCCGTGAGCAGTGAAGCCGTGGCCTCCCCAGTACTGCAGGTCGCACTCGGCGTTCCCGTCCTGTGGCTGGACCGCCACGAACCCGGCTGTGCGGCCGATCGTGGAAAGAATGGCTTCGACCGAGCGTGACGGCAGGTCTCCGCCCGCATGTGCAGGGTCGACACTGAAAAGACCGACGACGAGTGCATCATCGCTGATGACGTGCGCGTCCTGGTCCATGACGCGGATCGGAGGGAACAACCGCGCATCCGGGGCACCGACGGTGAGGGAGGAGCCTCCGTGTTCCCCCAGAAGCAGGGCCACGGGGGCAAGCGGGTGGGTCGACGCTCTGACATCGGGCACGAAGTTCGGATTCATGCGCGCGTCGGGATACAGCAGGGCCTTCGCCGTTCCGACTCTGGCATACCCCCCATCCGCGACGGGCGCGAGCATAGTGACCATCCACAGTTGCACTGCGAGGCCCTCACTGTTGTGGCCGTCGGATCCAGCGACAGTGGAGAGCTGGAATCGAGGTTCCCGGTTATCCCCGGGGTCCTTGGCCGTGTTATGGACGACCTTCAACTCTGGGCGCCCGAAGAACTCGGTCATGGACCCACCATACGCTGCAGGCCCGGAGCGGGTGATGACCAGCCGCATTCGGCGATCCGTTCCATCCGCATTCACAGCGATTTCGAGACATCCGTGGTGCCGCTCTGACGCATGAGGCGTAGTGTCAAATCATGAGTTGCCCACGTTGGGATTTCATATGACGCGCGTCTGGCTCCGATGGTTGCCTGCCGTCGTAGTTCCCGCGGTCATCGCAGCGGGAATCGTGGTTGCCCCGCTTCAGGCGGGCGCGGCGGTCGAGTTGCCCGCCAAAACGCCCGAGCAGGTACTGGCGATGGTCGCGCAGAGTCCGGTGCGTGCGTTCTCGGGCACCGTCGAACAGAGCTCGGAGCTTGGCCTTCCCCAGGTGCCCGCGATCGGCCCGTCATCGAGCCAGGATGCCGCCTCCTCCGCGCTCGAGCTTCTCACTGGTTCTCACACTGCACGCGTCTACGTCGACGGCCCGAGCAACGCACGCATCCAGGTGATGGACTCGCTCGCGGAACGAGACCTGATCCGGCACGGCAACGACGTGTGGTTCTATGACTCCTCGGAACGCACAGCGACCCACCTGACGCTACCGGCCCGCGCGACCAAGGGCGATGCAGCGAGTGGTGAAGGCGCGACTCCCGGCGCGATGCAAACACCCGCCCAGCTGGCGCAGCGTCTCCTGGCTGCCGTTGAACCCAGCACACGCGTCACGGTGGGCAACGACACCTCGGTGGCGGGGCGCTCTGCGTACGACCTCGTGCTCACTCCACGCAGCTCCGTCACACTGGTCAGTTCGGTCTCAATCGCCGTGGATTCGAAGACGGGTCTTCCTCTCAGCGTCGAAGTGCGGGCGCGCGGGCAGCAGAACCCGGCGTTCCGGCTCGCGTTCTCTGCGCTGAGCCTGCAGAAGCCGTCGGCGGACCTGTTCACCTTCGTGCCACCGCCCGGCGCAACCGTGAAGCGACAGGCCCTGCCCGAGCACAATGCGACCAGCCCAGCGCCGAAGCCAGGCGCCGTGCCGAAGCCCGCCGTGTCCGGGTCCGGTTGGGAGACGGTGATCCAAGTTCCTGCCGGCGCCGTCCCCACAAACATCCTCAGTTCTCCGCTGCTCGCTGGAGCGACCAAGGCCGTCTCGGGAGGCCGGCTCCTCAGCGCCTCGCTCGTCAACGTGCTCCTGACCAGCGACGGACGCCTCTTCGCGGGAGCAGTTCCGCTCGATCGGCTGCAGGCCGCAGCTGCCGGTCAGTGACCGCCACTCGTCCGTCCGCCGAACTGGCGATCGAGACTCTCGGGTTGACCAAGCGCTTCGGCGCGCACGCAGCGGTCGACGGCATCGACCTTGCCGTTCCTCGTGGTGCGATCTTCGGATTCCTCGGTCCGAACGGCTCAGGCAAGACGACCACGATCAGGATGATGCTGGGGCTGGCCTCGGCCACGAGTGGCGACATCCGGATGCTTGGGCGCGACATGCCACGAGACCTGCACCAGGTGCTGCCGCGGATCGGTGCCCTCGTCGAAGGTCCGGCCTTCTATCCATTCCTCTCCGGGGCGGCCAATCTGCACCGCCTCGACACCGCCGATCGGTTTGCGCCGGCGAGCACGCGGCGCGCACGCGTGAACGTCGCGCTCGAGCGCGTCGGTCTCACGCACGCGGCTGGCAAGAAGGTGCGGGCATACTCACTGGGGATGAAACAGCGCCTGGGCATCGCCAATGCGCTCCTCACCCCTCGGGAACTGTTGGTGCTCGACGAGCCGACCAACGGGCTGGATCCGCAGGGCACGCGCGAGGTACGCAGGCTCGTTCGCTCCCTTGCCGAGGAAGGCACTACGGTCTTCGTCTCCAGCCATCTGCTCGCTGAGGTCGAGCAGATGTGCACGCACGCAGCGGTGATGAGCGCGGGCAGCCTGGTCGCGCAGGGCACGCTGGAGGATCTCCGCCATGTCGGCGAGGCACGCGTGAGCGTGCGAACACCGGATGCCGTCATCGCGCGCGGTCTGCTCGCCAATCTCGGGCTCGCGCTCGATTTCTCCGGGCCTGAGGCGCAGTCGCCCGATCCCGAAGCCGACGAAGTGGTGAGTGCGTCGCTCGTCGACCGCGGCATGGCCCCCGAGGCGATAGTTGCGGCGCTCGTCACCGGGGGAGTCCGGGTGCGGGGGTTCACGATGGAGGATGCCAGCCTGGAAGACCGGTTCGTCGCACTCACGGGTGAGGGGTTCGACATTGCCCAATGACGCGATGATGTCCGGCGAGGCGACGGTGCCCGGCGACGCAGCGGTGCCGGTCACGGCTCCGGGTGAGGCCACGGAAGCCCCCCCGCGACCCGCATCCGGCTTGGCACTCATGGCGTCTGAGCTGACAGTGCTCTATCGGCGCAGGCGAACGTGGGCAATGCTCGCCGCACTCGCGGCGATCCCGATCCTGATCGCAATCGCCGTTCGGCTGAGGCCGACGGCCGCAGGGTCGGGCAGGGGTCCGCAATTCCTGAACCAGATCACCGACAATGGCCTTTTCGTCGCCGTCACGGCGCTGCTCGTCTCGATCCCGCTGTTCCTGCCGCTGACGATCGGTGTGGTTGCGGGTGACACGATCTCCGGTGAGGCGAGCCACGGCACTCTCAAGTACCTGCTGGTCGCTCCGGCCGGGCGGGTTCGTCTGCTCGTGGTGAAATACGTGGGCACCGCGGTATTCTGCGTGACCGCGACGCTGACAGTGGTCATCGCCGGCGCCATCATCGGCGCGGTGCTCTTCCCGATCGGCCCCGTGACACTGCTCTCGGGAGACACGATCGCGGTCGGTGACTCGCTCGTGCGGTTGCTCCTCATCGCCGGGTTCGTCACGGTGTCGCTGCTCGGACTCTCCGCGATCGGGCTCTTCATCTCCACCCTCACGGATGTGCCGGTCGGCGCGATGGCGGCGACCATCGTGCTCTCGATCGCATCTCAAGTGCTCGACACGCTGCCCCAGCTGGACTGGCTGCATCCGTGGCTGTTCAGTCACTACTGGTTCGGCTTCGCTGACCTTCTGCGCCAGCCGATCTCGTGGACCTCGTTCGGCGACAACGCGCTCCTGCAGGCCGGCTATTTCGCCGTCTTCGGGGCGCTCGCGTATGGCAGGTTCATCACCAAGGACGTTCTGTCGTAGCACTCGAAACAATTGGTCGACTCGCCCCAGAGGAGAGTCGCCGAGCGGATGCTCGCGCGGAGCGATGTTGGGTGCCGGTGGTCCGTATCGGACGCTTCCCACACACGGAATATCAACGAAGTTCGGGTGCGTTGGCGCTTGTAAGAGCACGGGTGATCTCGTGAACGGCACTTACAGAGGCTTGGGTGTGTCTACGGTGATCCCGATAAACTGTCGCCCTACCTGGCCGCGCCATGGTCAAGACAACACCATCAATCGAAGGAACCCACCGTGCCTGTCATCGCCATCATCGGAGCTGGACCGGGACTCGGAGCGGCAGTTGCGCGAAGGTTCGGACGCGAAGGCTTCTCGATAGCCCTGATCTCGAGGGACCAGTCGAAGCTTGACGCTATGGCCGCGGAACTCGAGGCCGGCGGCTTGACCGCGCGTGGTTACGCCGCGGACGTGCTAGTACCGGCCGCGCTTGAGGACGCCCTTGCACGTGCCTCGGCAGAGCTGGGACCCATCACCACGTTGCAGTACAGCCCACTCCCGTCGCGTGAATACCTGAAGCCGGTGCTCGACATGACTCCGGAGCTGGCGCTGGAAGCATTACGGTTCTCGGCTCTCGGGCTCATTCACGCGGTGCGTACGGTGCTACCAGCGATGCGTCAGGCCGGAGGCGGCAGCGTCATCCTGGTCAATGGCGGAACGTCGGTGAAGGCACGCGCCGGCTTCGCCGGCACATCGGTCGCGTTCCCGGCCGAGAGCGCCTACGGTGAGATGCTCCACGACGCACTCGAGGATGAGGGCGTCCGTGTCGCGCAACTCGTCATCCCGGGAGGCATTCCTAAGCTTCAGCTTGTCAATGGCATCGACGACGTCGCCGATCGCATTTGGGACCTCCACGCCGTTCCGGGTCCGTTCCGCGCCATGCTCATCCCGCTCGAGGACGGCAGGGAGTAGGGGGCGCTATCGGCGTTGGCCGTGTTGCTCGCGTTGACGTCGGGACCAGCACGTCGAACCGGCCGTCGCTCAGAGCAGGCGCCATGGGTCTCGATGCGGCGGATTTGCGTCGGAGGACTCAACCCCATCGACCACATCGCCCTTCCTGCCGCCGGTCACCGAAGACGTTCGAAACGGCTCAGCTTCAGGAGTTCTACGAGGCCCTGAATCTCTCCCTAGAGTTTGACCCGATCGAAAAGACTCTCGACGGAGCTGCGTTGTTGTCAACGCTTCACGACACAGTTCCCCGTATGTGAAGCGTCAGTGCCGGTGGTGGGATTCGAACCCACACGCCCTTTCGGACAAAGCATTTTGAGTGCTCCGCGTCTGCCATTCCGCCACACCGGCGCACAACAACGACACTCACGATACCGTAGGC
>JAVECW010000131.1 GCA_030841285.1 Microbacteriaceae bacterium | reverse complement strand
GGACGGCGCGGTCGGCATGTACGTCTGTGGGCCGACGGTGCAGTCGTCCCCGCACATCGGGCACCTGCGTTCTGCGCTGGTCTACGACCAGCTGCGCCGCTGGCTGAATTACCGCGGCTACAACGTCACGCTCGTGCGCAACGTCACCGACATCGACGACAAGATCCTCGTCAACGCCGCCGCAGAGCACGAATCCGGCGGCAGCGAGGAGTGGTGGGCTCTCGCCTACCGCTACGAACTCGAGTTCACGGCCGGGTACACGGCCCTCGGCGTGCAGCCGCCGACCTACGAGCCCCGCGCGACAGCGAGCATCCAGCAGATGCAGGAGATCATCGCCCGCCTGATCGATCGCGGTCACGCGTATGCAGCAGCCGACGGATCGGGCGACGTGTACTTCGACGTCACGAGCTGGCCGGCATACGGCGAACTCACCAGGCAGAGCATCGACAACATGGAAGCGGCAGCCGACGCCGATCCGCGCGACAAGCGCGATCCGCGCGACTTCGCGCTGTGGAAGGGCCACAAGGCGGACGAGCCGGAGTCGGCCTCCTGGCCGAGCCCCTGGGGCGACGGTCGCCCCGGCTGGCACATCGAGTGCTCCGCGATGTCAGCGCGCTACCTCGGCACGAACTTCGACATCCACGGCGGCGGCCTCGACCTGCGCTTTCCGCACCACGAGAACGAGATCGCCCAGTCGACGGCGGCCGGCGATGCCTTCGCCAACTATTGGGTGCACAACGGGCTCGTCAACGTCAACGGCCAGAAGATGAGCAAGTCGCTCGGCAACTCGGTCTACGCCGCCGATCTGCTCGGCCAGGCCCGCCCGCTCGTCGTGCGGTACTTCCTGGGCTCGGCGCACTACCGCTCGACCATGGACTTCCAGGATGGCTCGCTCGCCGAAGCCGAGGCCGCCCTCGATCGGATCGCGGGATTCTTCGACCGGGTCGACCGGCGCCTGGTCGGCACGCGCTTCGCCGGGTCAGGCGCCGAGGTCATCCCCGACGCGTTCGGCGAGGCCATGGACGACGACCTCGCCATCCCTCAGGCGCTCGCGGTGCTGCATGAGACCGTGCGCGCAGGCAACGCGGCCCTCGACGCCGAGGATCTCGGGGCCGCGGCATCCGCTCGTGGGCACGTCGTCGCGATGACCAACGTTCTCGGCATCAACCCGTTGTCCCCGCAATGGCGCGTGATGGCGGATGCCCCCGCTCGCATCGCACTCGCCGCCCTCGTCGAACGGCTGATCGACCGCCGCCAGACCGCCCGCGCCAACCGCGATTTCGCGGAAGCCGACCGGATTCGTGGCGAGCTCACGGCCGTCGGAGTCACCATCGAAGACACCCCAACGGGTGCGCATTGGAGTGTTGAATCGTGAAGAACACAGGCGGAAACCCTCGCCCGGGCGCTGTGCGCAAGACCAAGCGAGGTCCGCAGGTCGGCTCAGGCGGCCAGGGGCGACAGGCCCTTGAGGGCAAGGGCCCGACCCCCAAGGCAGAGGATCGCCCGTACCACCCCGCAGGCAAGGCCAAGGCCGCCAAGGAGCGGTACACCGCCGCTGGCGGCAAGGCCCAGTCGGGCCGTCCGAGCCGCGACGGCCGGCAGGATTCGGCACCTCGGGGCAACACGCGCCGAAGCAAGCAGACCGACGAGAGCGAGGTCGTGACGGGCCGCAACTCGGTGCTCGAGGCGCTGCGGGCCAAGATTCCGGCCACCGCGCTCTACATTGCCGCGCGCATTGAGATGGATGACCGGGTCAAGGAGACGCTGTCGATCGCCACGGGACGCGGCATCCCCGTCCTCGAGGTCATGCGCCCTGAGCTCGACCGCCTGGCCGGCCGCGACTCCGTGCACCAGGGCGTCGCACTCAAGGTTCCGCCGTACGAATACGCGCACCCGATGGAGCTGCTCGACCTCACGTTCAGCCGCGGCAAGAAGCCGCTCTTCGTCGCGCTCGACGGGATCACCGACCCGCGCAACCTCGGGGCAATCATCCGCTCGACTGCCGCGTTCGGTGGCCACGGCGTCATCGTGCCGCAGCGGCGCTCGGTCGGCTTGACGGCGTCGGCGTGGAAGACCTCGGCTGGAGCGGCGGCGCGCACCCCGGTGGCGATGGCGAGCAACCTCACGCAGACGCTCAAGGCGCTCAAGGAACGCGGCGTCTTCGTGCTCGGCCTCGACGGTGGCGGGGATGTCTCACTGCCCGGACTCGAGCTCGCCGACCGCCCTGTCGTCGTCGTCGTGGGCAGCGAGGGCAAGGGACTGTCGCGGCTCGTCATGGAGACGTGCGACGCGATCGTGTCGATCCCGATCAGCGCCGCGACCGAGTCGCTCAACGCGGGGATCGCGGCGAGCGTGACGCTCTACGAAATCTCCAAGCTGCGGGCGGCCGTCTAGACCTTTGCGCGCCAGTCGTCCTCTTCATCCGCGGTGATGACCGGGATGCTGATGGTGTCGGTCGGGGGACCGATCACCGTCGCCTCGTCCCTGCGGTGGCGCAGCACCTCGTTGATGTAGGACGAAACGGCCTCGGCCAGCGGCACGTCGCGGTTCTCGTTCTGCGACATGAACCAGCGGTGATCGAGCATCTGGTGGAACACCTCGGCCTGCTCGAGCTTGCCCTTGAGTTCGCTCGGGATTGCGCGCACCACCGGTTCGAACACGCGGAGCAGCCATTCGTGGGCCATCGCCTCCTCGTCCAGCCCCGGCTTGCCGAGCGTCGCCGCGTATGAGTCGAGGTCGTTGAGCAGACGGCGAGCCTGGTTCTCCTCCGCGTCGAGTCCGGTCAGGCGGAGCAGGCGACGCTGGTGGTGGCCTGCGTCGACAACCTTCGGTTGGATGCGCACGGTCGTCCCAGACTCATCCGTCTTGATCGCGAGTTCACCGATGTCGAACCCGAGATCATTGAGCCGGTCAACACGGCTGTTGATGCGCCAGCGTTCCGACGAGGCAAAGGATTC
>JAVECW010000109.1 GCA_030841285.1 Microbacteriaceae bacterium | reverse complement strand
CGGCTACAACAAATGGGGGATGACCAACAGCATCGCTGCTTCCCTCGCGATCAGCGCTGAAATTCTGGATGGCGAGCTTCATTGGGCGGACACCATCCATCACCGGATCACCTCGCCGGCAGGAGCTGCAGCAGCCGTGGTTCTAAATGCGGGCGTCGCGAAAACCCTGTCCAAAAGTTGGGCGAAGGCCGAACTGGCGGAGCCCGAAAGCGGCTCCGGGACGGTGCCGGCGGAAGGCGAAGGCACGGTGGTTCGCCAGGGCCGGAAGCCCGTCGCCGTTTCCACCGTGGACGGCGTGACATGCAGGGTCTCCGCCGTCTGCACCCACCTCGGGGGGCTGCTCAGCTGGAACGATGCGGAAAAATCCTGGGACTGTCCCCTGCACGGCTCACGCTTCTCCCCGACCGGAGAAGTGCTCCAGGGCCCAACGACGGTAAACCTAGCCAGCATGGATTAGTAGGCCACCTCAGCCGACGCTGCCCGGCAGTGCCGAAAGGACGATGACTGTGGCATCACCAACAGTGGAGACTATCTGCTCGACCGGCTTCGTCAATGGGGAGTGGACAAAGGTATTCGCCTACCCCGGCTGGTGATGTGACGGAACGTGGTTACTCGCGCAGGGCCTCTGCGCGGCTTCCCTCACCGTTGACCGCCTGCAGCAGCAGGGTGTACAGCGTCTCACGCTGTGCATCGTCGAGGGTGCCGAACACCTCATTCTCAGCCACGGCCAGCGCGCACTCGGCCTGGCCGAGTCGTTCCAGGCCCTTCGCGGTCAGCTCCACGACATGGCGGCGGCGGTCCTGCGGGGAGCGCCGCCGTTCGATCAGCTGCTCGGCCTCTAGTTCGTTGAGCAGCCCGACAATATTGGTACCGTCCATCATCAGCGTGGAGGAAAGCGCCTGCTGTGTGCTCCCACCGCTACACCTCAGCACCGTCAGCGCCACCAGGTGGCGCTGACGCAGCCCGAGCGGCGCCAGCTCCGACTCCGCCCGCAGCCGTGCACGCCGCGCAAGCTGATCGAGCAGCGCACCCGAGCGATGCACCGGCTCCATGACCGGCTGGATGACCGGCTCCATGACCGGCTGAATGACGAGCGAAGAAGTCATACGCAAATTGTACGCTACAGAACAGGCTATCTGTGTGATATAAATGGATTGCCTTACACAAACGACTTATAAAGGATAACGAATATGGCTCACCTCCTGCATCTCGACTCAAGCCTCCTGGGCGATCGTTCTGTCACCCGCAAACTCAGCGCCCGGGCAGCCGACGCCTGGCGTGCGGCGCATCCCGGCGGCACCGTCACCTACCGTGACCTGGGCAGCGACCCGCTGCCGCACGTCACCGAAGCCACCGCCCTCGCACGGATGCTGCCGCCCGAGCAGCACACCCCGGCCCAGGCCGCGTCATGGGCACTGTCGGAGGAACTGGTCAACGAGGTCAAGCAAGCGGACACGATCCTGCTGGGACTGCCGCTCTACAACTACGGCGCGCCCAGCAGCGTGAAGTCCTGGGTCGACCATCTCATCGCAATCGGGCTCTCAATCGACGCGCAGACACAGGCCGGTTTGCTCGCAGGCAAGGAGTTCATCGTCCTTGCCGCACGCGGTGGCGGTTACGACGAGGGGACTCCGCGTGAAGGCTGGGACCACGCCGAGGCGTGGCTCCCGCACGGCGTGGCCGCAACGGGTCTGGAGCCACGCTTCATCACCGCCCAACTCACCCTCGCTGAGGCGCAGCCCTTCATGGCCGCGCTGATCCCGCTCGCCAAGGAGAGCATGGCCGCAGCCGAGCGCCAGATCGACGATCTCTGGTCACTCGTACCCGTCGCGGCCTGAGCACAATCCCCGCCGCCCAGTCGGTCCGCCGCGCGACGCCGATGCGTGACGGACCGGCCGGGGCCCAGAATAGATGCTCCCAAGTACCTGCGGCCCCGCCGCGACGCCGACCCCCGAAAGTACGTCGGGAGCGTCGACCGAGGCGAAATCCCCTGCCCACGTGGCCACATTTTGGCCATACTTGAAGCAGATCGAGGATGATCTGGACCCATCGAGATCACTGAAAACCGTTGAAAACACTGGCAGGTGTGGGAACCGTGGCTGATTCTTGATGGTCGAGCTTGGGTTCGAATGCCACGCCCTCCGCGTATTCCCCTATTCTGCCGGGCTTGAACGCCGTTCGCGTCCATAAGATGGCCTTGAGTGTCAAACTCGCGATCGGGGGATCCACATGAACACGCCGGGCTCACGCACGCGCGATCCGAAGGCCGCGCGAGCTATCGCGCGCCACGGCAGACTGCCGTCGCCCGGTCCGCTATCCGCAATCGCCAAAGTGATTGTCATCGCTCTCGCGGTCGCTCTCGTGAGCACGACGTCCGTTGCCGCAATCGCGGCGTGGGACCTCTCGCGCAGCGTCAATCCATCCGTGCACCTGGTCGGTGAGCAGTCGGTGGTACCGAACCCGCAGAACGGCGCGGTTCCGCAGATCGGCGCGATCGATGGGGGAGTCAACCTGCTTGTGGTCGGCAGCGACAGCCGCCAGGGCCAGGACGCCGTGTTCGGTAAGGGCAAGGATGCCGCGGGCGTACTCAACGACGTGACGATGCTGCTGCACATCTCGCAGGATCACACCAACGCGACGGTGGTGAGCTTTCCACGCGATATGTTCGTGCCGATCCCCTCGTGCCCCGATCCCAAAGGCGGGCACTTCTCGTCGATGACGTCGCAGAAGATCAACACGACGCTCACGTACGGCGGCCTGCCCTGCACGGTGCTCACGGTCTCGAAACTGACCGGGCTCGACATCCCGTTTGCTGCCGAGATCCAGTTCAGTGGGGTCATGGCGATGTCCTCCGCGGTCGGGGGAGTGCCCGTATGTGTTGCGGAGAAGATCGAAGACAAGTACACGGGAACGTTCCTTGATGCCGGTATGCACACGCTCTCCGGATACGCGGCGCTGCAGTTCCTGCGCACGCGACACGGAGTCGGCGACGGCTCGGACCTCGGCCGCATCAGCAACCAGCAGGTCTTCCTCTCCTCGCTCATGCGCACCGTCAAGAGCGCCGACACACTCGCGAACCCGATCAAGCTTTACGCGCTCGCGAAAGCGGCCGTGAGCAACATGGTGCTGTCCGAAAGCCTCAACAACGTCAACACCATGGTGCAGATCGCGCTCGCGCTCAAGGACATCAGCCTCAATAAGGTGGTCTTCATCCAGTACCCAACCGGATACGTCGCCGGCGGCGGAGGTGTCCAGCCGATCCCCTCAGCCGCCAAGGCTCTGATGACGGCGATCAAGGCCGACCAGCCGGTCGCGCTGAGCGGCGGGACCGGGCCTGGCCAGATCGGCTCTGTGCTCGAGACACCGACCCCTGCGCCGAACGCCCCAACCACGGGCACCGCCGCGCCGACCCCGCCAGCGACTGGAGCACCCGTGGCGGTGCTCCCCAGCCAGGTCACCGGCCAGACGGCGGCAGAACAGACCTGTTCCAAGGGCCGCACGCTCAAGCAGCAATAGCGTCTCGGCCGGTTGGCTGGCGCGAACTGCCACGTCCGTTATGATTGCTGTCGTGCATCCGCCAGTCGGATGCGCTGGAGACGTCGCATAGTTCGGCCAAGTGCACCACCCAGCTAAGGTGGAGTACCCGTCAAGGGTACCGTGGGTTCAAATCCCACCGTCTCCGCTCCGATTAACCCGCTTGATTACGGCGATCTGGCGGGTTTTTTGTTGCCTGAAATCTCGTTTGCACATTTTGCCCAGAACTGATTTTTCATACGCCTCATCGAGGCGGTCTGAAACAGCGTTCAGGTCATCATCGAAGAGGTCCGAGTAAGTGTCCAGGGTCATCGCTGCGGAAGCGTGCCCGAGAATCCGTTGCACGGCCTTCACGTTCGCGCCGGCACTGATCGCCAGCGAAGCGGCGGTATGCCTAAGGTCGTGGATGGCTTGCCTGAGAGGTACTCACCTCAAGAGCTAGTGGAAGCCGTGGGAGCAGCGCATTGGTCGCCGCTATGTTTAGACCTGCCTGAAGAGAAGTGCTACCTATCGCGGTGTCAATCCGCCATTCCGAAGGAGAGCCTGAATGGCCGTCCCTGAAGAACTCGGGGTTCCTAGAGATTCCCTATTGGCCCTAACGCCAAAATTTCTTGAACCCGAGCACGGCATCTACGTCGACTACCTACTCACAGCACTTGATGACAAGGGAGGTCGACCTGTAGTCAATATCGCGCTGACCGGTGCCTACGGAGTCGGTAAGAGCAGCGTGCTCATCGAAGTTGATCGCCGTCTGACAGCCCCCGTGCAGGGCACTGCCGTCCACTCATCGGAATTCGTGTCGCTAGCCACGCTCGATCCAGCGCTGCGCGTTGACTCGAAAGATGAGAATGGCAGGCCTCTGTCGATCACCAATTTCCTTCAGAAAGAGATCGTCAAGCAGTTCCTATATCGCGAGAAGCCATCTCGCTCGAATGGCTCTCACTATCGACGAACAGACGAATTCAGACCCGGCCGCGCCGCCGCCATTGCGGTAATCGTCGGCTTGTCTGTTAGCGCGATTGCATTCCTCGCGGGAGCTTTCGCTCGCGCGGACGCCATCATCCCAGGAGCGCCAACTGCGCTGTGGATTCTCCACGTCGGCATTAGTGTCGCGATCGTTGCTGTTGTCTTTTTCGCGCAAAAGCTCGGGCACAACCGTTTCCGCGTCGTCCAGATCGGAGCCGGGCCGGCCAGCGTGACGCTAGCGGATCAATCCGGATCCTACTTTGATGAGTATCTGGACGAGATCGTGCACTTTTTCCAGACATCGCGCTGCGATGTGGTCATCTTCGAAGACATCGACCGTTTCGAAGACCCGCACATTTTCGAATCGCTACGTGATCTAAACGCGCTGCTCAATGGCGCTAAGCAACTCGACAATCGCCCGATTCGATTCGTTTACGCGATCAAGGACAGTATCTTTGAGCGACTCGTGCCGGACGAGACGGAGCAGACCAGGCGCTA
>JAVECW010000100.1 GCA_030841285.1 Microbacteriaceae bacterium | reverse complement strand
GTCGCGGCATCCACACCGTCGCGCTCCATGATCTCGGTGATCCATACGCGCGCACCAACGCCGAACCGCATGACGGACTCGGCGAGCGCCTGGGCGAGCCCGCCGTCCGAGAGGTCGTGCGCCGAGGCGATGAGGCTCTCGAGGGAGCCAGCCCGCAACAAGGCGGCAAGCTGCTTCTCACGCCCGAGGTCCACCGCGGGGGGACGGCCGCCGAGGTGGCCATGCACGGTGCCGGCCCATGCGGAGCCGTCCAGCTCCTCGCGCGTGACGCCGAGCAGGTAAATGTTGTTGCCCTCGTCCTGCCATCCGCTCGGGATCCGCCTGGCAACATCGTCGATCACGCCGAGCACGCCAACGACGGGCGTCGGGAAGATGGGGGTGTCGCCGGTCTGGTTGTAGAAGGAGACGTTGCCTCCCGTGACCGGGATCTCGAGTTCCAGGCAGCCATCCGACAGGCCTTCGACGGCCTGAGAGAACTGCCACATGACCTCGGGGTTCTCCGGGCTGCCGAAGTTCAGGCAGTCCGTGACGGCCATGGGCACCGCGCCGGTGACGGCGACATTGCGATACGCCTCGGCGAGCGCGAGCCGTGCCCCCTGCTTCGGGTCGAGCTGGCAGTACCGGCCATTTGCATCCGTCGCGATCGCGAAGCCGAGGCCGGACTCCTCGTCGACGCGGATCATGCCGCTGTCGTCGGGGAAGGCGAGCGCCGTGTTGCCGCCCACGAAATAGTCGTACTGGTTGGTGATCCAGCTCTTGTCGGCCAGGTTGGCGCTTCCGAGCAGCGCGAGGAACTGCTCGCGCAACTCGTCGCCCGTCGTCGGGCGGGCGAGAGTGGATGCCGAGTCCTCCTGCAGCGCGTCGAGCCAGGTCGGGTAGGCCACGGGGCGCTCGTACACGGGCCCGTCGACCGCGACCGTGCGTGGCTCGACGTTGACGATCTCCTCGCCGTGCCAGTTGATGACCAGGCGACCGGTGTCGGTCACCTCGCCGAGCACGCTGGTCTCGACGTCCCATTTGGCAGTGACCGCGAGGAAGGCGTCGAGCTTGGAAGGCTCGACGACCGCCATCATGCGCTCCTGGCTCTCCGACATGAGGATCTCCTCGGCCGTGAGGGTCGGGTCGCGCAGCAGCACCTTGTCGAGATCGATGAACATGCCGCCGTCGCCGTTGGAGGCGAGCTCAGAGGTCGCACACGAGATTCCGGCCGCACCGAGATCCTGGATGCCCTCGACGAGCTTCTCGCGGAAGAGCTCGAGACAGCACTCGATGAGCACCTTCTCGGCGAACGGGTCGCCGACCTGCACCGCGGGGCGCTTGGTCGGACCGCCGGCCGAGAACGTGTCGGAGGCGAGGATGGAGGCGCCGCCGATGCCGTCGCCACCGGTACGGGCGCCGAACAGCACGACCTTGTTGCCGAGGCCTGACGCATTGGCCAGGTGCAGGTCTTCGTGGCGGAGCACGCCGACCGAGAGTGCATTGACGAGCGGGTTGCCCTGGTAGATCGGGTCGAAGTAGGTCTCGCCGCCGATGTTCGGCAGGCCGAGGCAGTTGCCGTAGAAGCTGATACCGCCCACGACGCCGTGCACGACGCGCGCGGTGTCGGCGCTGTCGATGGCGCCGAAACGCAGCTGGTCCATGACCGCGACCGGGCGCGCGCCCATCGAGATGATGTCGCGCACGATCCCGCCGACACCCGTCGCTGCACCCTGGAACGGCTCGATGTAGCTCGGGTGGTTGTGCGACTCCACCTTGAACGTGACCGCCCAGCCTTCGCCGACATCCACGACGCCCGCGTTCTCACCGATGCCGACCATGAGGTTCTTCTTCATGGCAGGGGTGACCTTCTGGCCGAACTGGCGCAGGTAGATCTTCGACGACTTGTACGAGCAGTGCTCGCTCCACATGACCGAGTACATGGCGAGCTCGCCGCTCGTGGGGCGACGCCCAAGGATCTCGCGGATCCGCAGGTACTCGTCCTCCTTGAGGCCGAGTGCCGCGTACGGCTGCTCCCTCTCCGGTGTCGCGCTGGCGTTCGAAACGGTATCGGCGACGCCGCGGCTGGAGGGCGTGGAAACAGCGGTCACGAGTGACTAACTCCCAAGTGAATTCAAGGGCCGTAAATGGCGGGATTTCAGATGCCGGAATGACGGGGTCCGGACGCTGCAAGTCTACCGGTCGCGGGCGTGACGCCGGTTGGCGGCATCCGCGTCGATCTGAGACGATTCAGGCATGACCTACGTACCATCCGAAACGCAATACGACTCCATGCCGTACCGACGAAGCGGGCGAAGCGGCCTCAAGCTTCCCGCCATCTCGCTCGGCCTCTGGCAGAACTTCGGCGACGACGTTCCCTTCGAGACGCAGCGCGCCATTCTGCGCCGCGCATTCGACCTCGGCGTCACGCACTTCGATCTCGCCAACAACTACGGTCCGCCGTATGGCAGCGCCGAAACCAACTTCGGCGAGCACATGCGGCAGGACTTCGCCGCCCACCGCGATGAGCTCGTGATCTCGTCGAAGGCCGGCTGGGACATGTGGCCAGGCCCGTACGGCGACCTCGGCTCGCGGAAGTACCTGCTGGCCAGCCTCGACCAGTCGCTCGACCGGATGGGCCTCGACTACGTCGACATCTTCTACCACCACCGTCCGGACCCGGAGACCCCGCTCGAGGAGACGATGGGCGCGCTGCACACCGCCGTCCAGAGCGGACGGGCACTCTACGCCGGCATCTCCTCGTACTCGCCCGAGCGCACTCGCCGCGCGGCCGAGATCCTGGCCGACCTCGGCACCCCCCTGCTCATCCACCAGCCGTCGTACTCGATGTTCAACCGGTGGATCGAGGATGGCCTGCTCGACACCCTCAAGGACTTGGGCGTCGGCTGCATCCCGTTCTCGCCGTTGGCACAGGGGCTGCTCACCGACCGCTACCTCGGCGGGGTTCCGCAGGACTCGCGTGCCGCCAAGTCGGGCTCGATGAGCCAGAAGATGATTAACGACGAGACGCTCGGACACATCCGCGCCCTGACCGACATCGCGGAGAGCCGCGGACAGTCGCTCGCCCAGTTGGCCCTCGCCTGGGCGCTGCGCCGCAC
>JAVECW010000098.1 GCA_030841285.1 Microbacteriaceae bacterium | reverse complement strand
TGGAGAACGCCGAGGAGTCGGCCGACTTCGCCGCGGTCGCCGACGCCGTGCTGGTCAATCTCGGCACCCTTTCGCCGCACAAGGTGACCGCGATGCGGTTGGCCGTTGACGCGGCGGGGCGTGCCGGGACCCCCTGGGTGCTCGATCCGGTCGCGGTCGGCGCGCTCGCGTACCGCACCGGGTTCGCCGCTGAGCTGCTGGCCGGCCGGCCGGCAGTCATCCGGGGCAACCCGTCGGAGATCCTCTCACTCGCCGGCGTCGCGGATGCGGCGGGGCGTGGCGTCGACTCGACGACCGACTCCGGCACCGCACTCGAGCGGGCGGCCGCGCTCGCCCACGCCAGGGGGACCACGGTCGCCGTGAGCGGCGCCACCGACTACATCACGGATGGCGCACGCGTGCTCGAGGTGAGCACGGGCCACGAGATGATGACGAGGGTCACAGGCGTCGGATGCGCGCTTGGTGCCCTCGTGGCCGCGTCCTGCGCGGTCGAGGAGTCGCCGCTCGTCGCGGCGACGGCGGCGACGACCATCCTCACCGTCGCCGCGGAGGTGGCCATCGAACGGAGCAGCGGGCCGGGCAGCTTCGCGGTCTCGCTGCTCGATGCGCTCGACGCGCTCGATGAGACGACCATTCGCGAGCACCTGCGGGTCGCGTCGTGACGCTCGACCTCTCGGTGTACCTGGTCACCGATCCGGAGCTGTGCGGCGAGCGCGGCGTGCTCGCGACCGTCGAGGCCGCGGTTCGCGGCGGGGTGAGCGCGGTGCAGTTGAGGGACAAGCAGGCCACGGGCCGCCAACTCCTGGCTGTCGCCGTCGACCTCGCGCGCGCTCTTGATGGCACGGGCGTTCCGCTGCTCGTCAACGATCGCCTCGACATCGCACTCGCGGCTGGTGCGGACGGCGTGCATCTCGGCCAGTCCGACCTGGATGTCGAGAGCGCGCGGCGCCTCGGCGGCCCCGACTTCCTGATCGGGCTGACCGTTTCGCGCGCCGAAGAGATCGCGCTCGCGAGTGCGCTGCCGGTCGGCACGGTCGACTATCTCGGGATCGGCCCGGTGTTTCCCACGACGACCAAGCGGGATGCGCTTGGCGCGCTCGGGCTCGACGCGGTTGCCGCGCTCAGCAGCTCCACGGAGCTGCCCTGCGTCGGGATCGGTGGTATCACCGCGCAGAACGCCGCGTCGGTCTGGGCGACCGGGCTCGACGGCCTGGCCGTCGCATCCGCCGTGTGCGCCGCCGTCGATCCGAGCGCCGCGGCCGCCGCGATCAAGGGGGCGCGCTCATGATCCGAAATGTGCTGAGCATCGCCGGGACCGACCCGAGCGGTGGCGCCGGCGTGCAGGCGGACCTCAAGACCTTCTCGGCGCTCGGCGTCTACGGCATGACCGTGGCCACTGCCCTCGTCGCGCAGAACACGAGGGGGGTCGCGGCCATCCACCACGTGCCGGCCGAGTTCATCACGCGTCAGCTGGAGACCCTGTTCGAGGATGTCCGCGTGGATGCCGTCAAGATCGGGATGCTCGGAACCGCCGACGCCGTCAGGGCCGTCGCGGCCGCGCTCACCACGTACCGGCCACCGTATGTCGTGCTCGACCCGGTCATGGTCGCGTCGAGCGGCGACCGCCTGCTCGACGCCAATGCCGTCTCCACGCTGTGCGAGGAGCTCCTGCCCGTCGTCGACCTCGTCACGCCGAACCTGGCGGAGGCCGCGGTGCTGCTCGGTGAGGAGGAGGCGGCGACCGAGGAGGAGGCGTTCGCCCAGCTCGAGCGGCTCCAGGCACTGATTCCCGGATTGCTGATCACCGGCGGACACCTGCGCGGCAACGAGAGCGTCGACCTCCTCGCGATCGAGGGGTCGGTCACCCGGTTGCGTTCGCCCAGGGTGCAGACGCGGAACACCCACGGCACCGGTTGTACGTTGTCGGCGGCGATCGCCGCGCTGCGTCCGAAGCGCGGCGACTGGGCCAGCGCGGTCTCCGACGCCAAGGACTACGTGACCGGCGCGTTGCTGGCCGCTGATGCCCTCGAGGTCGGTGGCGGCAGGGGTCCGCTGCACCATTTCCACGAGGTGTGGTCATGACGATGCCACGCGACTCAGTGCGGGCCGTGCGCGGCGGCATCCTGGGCAATTTCGTCGACCAGTTCGACATCTTCCTGCCGGTCATCGCGCTCGCCCCCGCCGCAGCGTCCCTCTACGGCGCCCAGAATGCCGTGACGAACGCCGGACTGATCTTCATCGCCACGCTCATCGGCCGGCCCCTCGGCGCGGCGATCTTCGGACCGATCGCCGACCGGATCGGGCGGACCTCGACGACCAGGCTCACGATTACGGGGGTCGCGATCGCCACGTTGCTCATCGCGCTCGTGCCAAGCCAGGGCGCGCTCGGTGAGGGCACGCTGTTCCTGATCCTCGCGCTGCGCTTCGTAGGCGGGATCTTCATCGGCGGCGGGTACACCTCGGCCGTGCCGCTCGCGATGGAGTGGTCGGCGCCCAGGCGCCGCGGCCTCAACAGCGGCCTGATCATGTGGATGTCGCCCTGGGCCAACGCCGTGATCGCCGCGCTTGTCTTCGTGCTGCTCGGCGTGCTCGGCGCGACCCAGTACGGCGCGTGGGGCTGGCGTATCCCGTTCGTCCTCGGCGCCCTGATGGCCCTCGCGATGCTCGCCTACTACCGCAGGTACGTCTCCGATTCCCCCGAGTGGAAAGGGGCGGGGCGGTCGTCGAACCCGCTCAGGGACATCCTCGTCGGTGCCAATCGCCGGGCGCTGTGGCAGGTCTTCGTCCTGATGACCGGGATGTGGCTCTTCACCGATATTGCGGTTGCGGTGCTCACCGGCCAGCTGAAGATCGGGGCGCACCTCAGCGATCAGGGCGTCTCGTTCACCATGCTGTGCGCCACAGTGGTCTCGGCGATCGCGATGGCAGCCAGCGGGCACCTCTCGACGTTCACGGGGCGACGCGTCTTCTTCGTCGGCTTCGGCATCCTCTCGGCGGTTCTCGCGCCCGTCGTCTACCTGGCGATCTTCCGTCAGGGCGGCGCGCTGTTGCCGCTTGTATTGCTCGCGATCGCACTGCAGATCGTGACGGTCTCGGTCTACGGGCCGGTCGCCGCCTACCTGACCGAGCGCTTCCCGACCGCGGTGCGATCGAGCGGATACGGCGTGGCGTACAGCCTCTCGATCGCCCTGCCCGCCCTCTACCCGTACTACCTTCCGCCGCTCCAACTCCTGCTGGGTGGCCAGGCAGCGGTCGCCACCCTGCTGGCCCTGGCCGGGATGCTCGTGGCGGTCGGCGCAATGATGGGCCCGGAGACGAGAACGACAGAGGGACTCGGTTCCGCTGCCACGACGCTTGGAGACTTCATACAGACGAAGTGACCGGCGGGTTCGTTCTGGGTACCATGACCGCGTGCACATGATCTTCCGGACCATCCTCCACGCGTTCCTCTCCCGCCTTGGGCCGCGCATCGGTCACTACGACGTCGCAGAGACCCGGTTCCGCGTGCTGCCGACGGACCTCGACATCCTGAAGCACATGAACAATGGCGTGTACCTCTCGATCGCCGACATCGGCAGGTTCGATCTGCTCGTGCGCAACGGCGTCTGGGCGATCTTCAAGGCGCGCGGCTGGTACCCGGTCGTGGCGTCGGAGACGATCACCTTCCGCAAGTCGCTCGAGCTCTGGCAGCGGTTCACCATCCAGTCGCGCATCCTCGGCTTCGACGAGAGGGCCGTCTACGTCGAGCAGCGCTTCGTCGTGAACGGCGAGATCTACACGCAGGCCTTCATTCGCGGCCGCTTCCTCAAGCGCGGCGGCGGGGTCGTCTCGATCGACGAGCTGGTGGATGCCGTCGGCCCGGTTCCAAACGGCCCGGGCGTCCCCGCGTGGCTGGTGAACTGGGGTGCGGACGCCGCGCTGCCGCCCACCCGCGCCGAAGCGCCCAGCGTATGGGAGTGATGTCGGTGCGACTGACGTAGTCTGCGGAGATGGATGTCTCGGTCGATGCGCCCGTTGCGCCGGATGCGCCAACCGCTGCGCCGCTGCGCACGTCATACCGGCCGCAGCATCCGGTCAGCCTGAGGCTGACCCTGGGCACGCTCGGCCGCGGTCCGCACGACTCGACCACGGTCTGGGACGACGCGGGTGTGTGGCGCACCTTCCGCACTCCGGATGGCCCGGTGACGCTGCGTCTCATGCAGGTCGCTGGCGGCGTCGATGCGCGCGCGTGGGGACCGGGAGCTGAATGGGCGATCGCTGGCGTTCCGGACCTGCTCGGCGACGGCGACGACTGGTCGGGCCTCGACGTGTCCGGTCATCCGCTCCTCCGTGACTCACTCCGGCGCAACGCCGGGCTCCGCCTGACGCGGACCAGGCGCGTGTTGGAGGCGCTGGTTCCCGCCATCATCGAACAGAAGGTCACGAGCCTCGAGGCGTACCGGTCGTGGGCGCGGCTCGTCCGCGAGTACGGCGAACCCGCGCCGGGACCCGCGCCCGCGGGCATGCACGTGGTCCCGACGCCTGAGCGGTGGCGCCGCGTTCCATCCTGGAAGTGGCACGAAGCGGGGGTCGACCCCCGCAGGTCGCGCGTGGTCGTCACGGCCGCCGGGGTGGCATCCGGTCTCGAGCGCACGCTCGCTCCTGGGCTCGCGGCAGACGAGGTTGCACGACGACTCAGGTCGGTGCACGGGATCGGGCAGTGGACGGCGGCCGAGACCGCGCAGCGCTCACACGGCGACCCGGATGCCGTGAGCGTCGGCGACTATCACCTCGCGCATTTCGTCGGATCCGCCCTGATCGGCAAGCGCGTCGACGACGACGGGATGCTCGAACTTCTTGCGCCGTGGACCGGGCAGCGTCAGCGCATCATTCGACTGCTCGTTGCGAGCGGCCATCGGATGGAGCGGCGGGGACCGCGGATGACGATCGAGGATCATCGGCGGCACTGAAGTCATCGGCGGCGCTGAAGAACGGGCTCGTGGGCGCCGGGCCGGATGCTCCGCCCAACGACGGACTCCCAAAGGATGGACCGGGCCCTCGCGTCGCATGGTGGTCGTGCTCGAACTCCCTGGCGAGGTTCTGGTAGTGCTCGAGGAAATCGGGATAGTAGTCCTCCCACCGCGGCAACGGCTTGCCGGAGCGCGTGGCGAGCAGGCGGTCGAGGTAGTAGTCCCAGCCGACGCCGATACTCGCCTCGTCCTTGGGCGCGTGCAGTCGCTGGCCAAAGGTGAGTGTTGTGTGCGAACTGGCCTCGTGGAGGTGCCAGTAGACGCGCCAGGAGTGGTCGGCCGGGCCGACGTCTGCGGCGAACCGGTGCGGTGCCTCGCATTCGAGGATCGCGACGTTCTCCCAGTCGGCGTCGTTCTCCGCGGTCATCCTGAAGCGGACCGCTCCCGTCGATGGCAGCCCGGTGTACTCGCCGATCCAGGTTCTCAGCCTGACCGACCTTGTCAGGCTGGCCCAGACATCCTCAATGGGCGCTTTGACGATTCGGTCCAGGACGACGTAGATTCCGTCGTCGCGCCGAATGAGACGGCCTGTCGGTTGCGGCATCATGGTGCACCTCCCGGTCCTCCCAGCGTACTCACGCGGGCCCCCGCTGTCTCGGTTGAGTAGCACGATCCCGCGCTACTCAACCAATACGGGAGCCTCAGCTCTCGAGCACAGCCATCGCCGCGTTGTGGCCGCCCAGCCCGCTGACCGCGCCGCCGCGGCGGGCGCCGGCGCCACACACGAGAATCCGTGGATGCTGCGTGGCGACTCCCCAGCGTTCGGCTGGCGTCGCGAGCGATTCGTCGTCCTCGACGAACGGCCAGGAGAGCGGCGCGTGGAAAATATTGCCGCCGGGCATGTTGAGCGCATGCTCGAGATCGAGCGTCGTCTTGGTCTCGATGCAGGGGTTGCCTGCGGCATCCACTAAGAGCAAATCCTCGATCGGCTCGGCGAGCACCGAGTTGATCGACGCGAGTACCGAGGCCTGCAGGCGCTCGCGCGTGGCGTCGTTGTTCTCCTCCGTCAGCCAGCGATGAGGTGTGTGCAGGCCGAAGACCGTGAGCGTCTGCGCGCCGGTGGCGGCGAGCTCCGGACTGAGAATGCTCGGATCGGTGAGCGAGTGGCAGTAGATCTCGCAGGACAGGAGCTCGGGCATGACGCCCCGCGCGGCGCCCTGGAACGCGGCCTCGAGTTGGGAATACGTCTCGTTGATGTGGAACGTGCCGCCGAACGCGGCGACCGGATCCACGGTGGAGTCGCGAAGCTTCGGCAGGCGGGAGAGCAGAAGGTTGACCTTGACTTGGGCGCCTTCGGGGGCGGAGGCGTGGTACGTGGCGGGTCTCGATACGCGTGCTGCTTCGCGGCGCGTTACTCGACCGGCACCGTCGGTGCGTGCTGCTTCGCGGCGCGCTACTCGACCGACACCGTCGGGGCGTGCTGAGCGCGCTACTCGACCGGAAGAGGAAGGGGCTACTCCACCGGCAGACGGAGCGAGGAGGCGCTCGAGCACGGCGGGGGCGACGTTCGCGAGCACAAACCTGCCGGAGACGACCCGCTCGTGGTCCTTGCGCCGGTAGCGGACTTCGCCTTCCGGGCTGACCGACGTCACCTCGGCCTTCGTGACGATCCGCGCCCCTGCCTCGCGTGCAACCCGCGCGAGCTCGCTCGTGACCGCCCCCATGCCGCCGACCGGCACGTCCCAATCGCCCGTCCCGCCGCCTATCACGTGGTAGAGGAAGCACCGGTTCTGGGCGAGGTCGGCGTCGTGGGCTCCCGCGAAAGTGCCGATTACGGCATCCGTGAACGCGACGCCCCGCACGAGGTCGCTCTCGAGCCGCGATTCGATGAGTTCGCCGAGAGGGCGCTCCACTACGGACTCCCAGAGCCGGTCATCCCCGACGAGGGCGCGCGCTTCGCTGCGGGTCAGCAGAGGCTCTGTCATTGTCGGCCACACCGCACGGGCGAGGCGAGAGGTGTCTTCGTAGAGCCTCGTGAACGCGGGCGCGTCATCCGCAGCGCCGAGTCGGGCAAAGGATGCCGCGGTCCCCTCGGCATCCAGACTGTCGACGAGCAGGCCACGGTCCTCTCCCGGGACGGGCGTGTACGAGGAGTACCGGCGACGCTTGAGTTCGATGCGGAGGCCAAGCTCGTCGATGATGCGCTGCGGCAGCAGGCTGACCAGGTAGGAGTACCGCGACAGCCAGGCATCCACGCCGTCGAAGGCCTGGGCGCTGACCGCGGCCCCTCCGACCTGATCCAGTCGTTCGAGCACAATCACGCTCTTGCCTGCCTGCGCGAGGTACGCGGCAGCGGTCAGGCCGTTGTGTCCTCCGCCGACGATCACCACGTCGTGCGTGTGCGTGGTGCCACGTGGCTTGGGTCTCGGAGAGGCATCCGTCATCCTTCGAGAATAGGAGCACTTCGGTGATCTGTTGCGGCGATGAGCAAAAGGCGGCGATCTCTTGCGCATTCGTTTGAGAGGCTGCACTGCGCAGCGCATATCCTCGAAGCATGACCCAGCTGACTCCTGGAGCCGGAACTCGCCCGGCGGAGCTCGCGAACGACGCCGTTGCGCTGGTCCGAAGCTGGCTCGCCGCCAGCGCGACGCCGGTTCAGGATGGCGCGGCAAAGCGCCCCGCCCGCGACCGGGAGGCCGAGCGCCTCGCCGGAGTGCTCAAGGATCCGAAGGGGCTCGACTTCGCGGTCGGCTTTGTCGACGGCGTCGCCCGCCCGCAGGACCTGTTCGTCGCCGCATACAACTTGCAGCGCGTCGCGAAGAACATTCCCGCCTTCCTGCCCTGGTACATGCGCCTGGCGATCGCGGTCGGCGGCGTGCTCGGCCCCGTGATGCCGTGGGTCGTCATCCCGATCGCCCGGCGCGTGTTGAGGGGGATGGTCGGACACCTCGTCGTAGATGCGACGCCCGAGAAGCTCGGACCCGCCATCGCCCACCTGCGCACGCCGCGCGATCCTCACGGGCACGGCGCACGGCTGAACCTCAACCTGCTCGGTGAAGCGGTGCTCGGCGAGAGGGAGGCCGCGCGCCGACTCGAGGGCACGCGCGCGCTGCTCGCACGCGACGACGTCGACTACGTCTCGGTCAAGGTTTCGTCGATCGCGAGCCAGCTCTCGATGTGGTCGTTCGACCAGGCGGTCGAGCGCGTCGTCGCGACGCTGTCTCCGCTGTACGAGCTCGCCGCGTCGGCCATCCCGGGCTCGGGTCGCGCCAAGTTCATCAACCTCGACATGGAGGAGTACCGCGACCTCGACCTCACGGTGGCCGTGTTCAAGGGCATCCTCGGCCAGCCGCGGTTCCACGGCCTCGAGGCCGGCATCGTGTTGCAGGCTTACCTGCCGGACGCGCTCGACGCCCTGCAGGACCTGACCGAGTGGGCGACCGCGCGGCGCGCCGGCGGGGGTGCACCCATCAAGGTGCGGGTCGTCAAGGGCGCCAATCTTGCGATGGAGCGCGTGGATGCCGCCATCCACGGCTGGCCACTCGCGACGTATCCGACCAAGCAAGCGACAGACACGAACTACAAACGCGTGCTCGATTGGGCGCTCACACCCGAGCACACCTACGCGGTCAGGATCGGTGTCGCCGGCCACAACCTGTTCGATATCGCGTACGCCTGGCTGCTGGCGAGGCATCGCGGCGTCGAAGAACGCATCGACGTCGAGATGCTGCTCGGCATGGCGACAGCGCAGGCGGAAGCCGTCAAGCGGACCGTCGGTGGGTTGCTGCTCTACACACCCGTGGTCCACCCCGGCGAGTTCGACGTGGCCATCTCCTATCTCGTTCGCAGGCTCGAAGAGAACGCGAGCCAGGAGAACTTCATGTCCGCGGTGTTCGAGCTCGATTCGGATCCCGCACTCTTCGAGCGGGAGAAGCAGCGCTTCCTCGCCTCGCTCGCCGACCTGGATGCCGACCAGGCACCGCGCGGGCTGGCGCCCCTACCGAACCGTACGCAGGATCGGACCAGGGAGTGGGAGGACGTCGACGCACAAGAGCTCTTCCGGCCCGTTGCCGCTTCGCCTGGCGCGGGTTCGCCCGGCGAGGGTGAACCCGCGGATGCCGGACTCACGAGCGTCGTACTCGGGCTGAGTCGGGGAGGGGAGGGCGCGGCCGCACTGGGCCTTCCGAACATCCTCGGCCCGTTCCAGAACGCCGTGGATACCGACCCCGCGCTGCCGGCCAACCGTGCGTGGGGTCACCGCATCCTCTCCAACGTGCCGACCTCGGAGCTGGGCGTCGCGACGGTTGCCGCGGCGCGCATCGACGACCCCGGCATCCTGGATCGGGTGATCGACACGGTCCAGCGCAGGGGCGCGGAGTGGGGTGCGACGAGCGGTTTCGACCGCGCTGCGGTCCTGGACCGCGCGGGGCTGGCGCTCGCCGCCAACCGCGATCGGCTGATCGAGGTCATGGCGGCCGAGACGGGCAAGACCATCGCCGAGGCCGATCCGGAGGTGAGCGAGGCGATCGATTTCGCGCACTACTACGCGGCGCGGGCGCGCGAACTCGACGCCGTGCAAGGTGCGACGTTCGTGCCGTCGAAGCTGACCGTGGTCACCCCGCCCTGGAACTTCCCGGTCGCGATCCCAGCGGGATCCGTGCTGTCGGCGCTCGCGGCGGGCAGCGGCGTCATCATCAAGCCGGCCCATCAGGCCAGGCGTTCCGGCGCGGTCATGGTCGAGGCGCTGTGGGAGGCCGGCATCCCGCGCGAGCTGCTCGCGCTCGTCGACCTCTCCGAGAACGCGCTCGGCCAGCGGCTCGTGGCCGATCCGCGGGTCGACCGGGTCATTCTCACCGGTGCGTTCGAGACCGCGAAGCTCTTCAGGTCCTGGCGCCCCGACCTGCCACTGCTCGCCGAGACGAGCGGCAAGAACGCCATCATCGTCACGCCAAGCGCCGACTTCGACCTCGCGGTCGCCGACATCGTCAAGAGCGCGTTCGGGCACGCCGGCCAGAAGTGTTCGGCCGCAAGCCTCGTCATCCTGGTCGGATCCGTTGCGAAGTCCGCGCGGTTCCGCAACCAGCTCACGGATGCCGTGACCAGCCTCCGCGTCGGCTATCCGGACGACCCGGCGAGCCAGATGGGGCCCATCATCGAACCGGCGCAGGGGAAGCTGCTGCACGCGCTGACGACGCTGGGCGGCACCGAGGAGTGGCTCGTGCAGCCACGACAGCTCGACGAAACGAGCAGGCTGTGGTCACCCGGCATCCGCACCGGGGTCGAGCCGGGCTCGTACTTCCACCTGACCGAGTTCTTCGGGCCGGTGCTCGGCATCATGCACGCGCGCACGCTCGAGGAAGCCATCCGGTTCCAGAACGCGATCGAGTATGGGCTGACCACCGGCCTGCACTCGCTCGATGCCGACGAACTCGCGCTCTGGCTCGACACCGTCGAGGCCGGGAATCTCTACGTCAACCGCGGGATCACGGGAGCGATCGTGCAGCGCCAGCCATTCGGCGGCTGGAAGCGCTCGTCGGTCGGCACGGGCGCCAAGGCCGGCGGCCCGAACTACCTCATGGGGCTCGGCACCTGGTTGCCAGAGGTGGGCTCGTCGAGCAAGAGCCTGCACCTGCGCGGCCTCGACCCGCGGGTGACGGAACTCATCGAGTCCGGCCAGTCGTCGATGGACTACACCGCATTCGACCTCGTGCGACGCTCCGCGCTCAGCGACGCGATCGCTGCGGCCACCGAGTTCGACCAGGTCAAGGATGTCGCCTCCCTTGGCGTCGAGCGCAACCTGTTCCGCTACCGGCCGGTTCCCGTGAGCATCCGCCTCTCCGAGGGCGGCGAGCTGGCGCTTCTGCTCCGGGTCCTGGCCGCCGGTACGGTCGCGCGCTCCCGCTTCGACGTGAGTTCGGGCATCCAGCTGCCGCGCGCGGTGCGCCAGATCCTCCGGGATCGGGATGTTCCCGTGGTCACCGAAACGGATGCCCAGTGGTTGGCGCGCGTCGCGTCCGGGGGACTTGCCGCCCCACGAGTGCGCCTCATCGGCGGGGACCCGATAGCGCTCGCGAACGCCCTGCGCGGGAATCCGGATGTCGCGGTGTACGCGGGCCCGGTCACCGCGGCCGGTCGCGTCGAGCTGCTGCCCTTCCTGCACGAGCAGGCGATCTCGATCACGGCGCATCGCTTCGGCACCCCGTCCTCGTTGTTGTTGGTTGAGTAGCCTTGAGGCATGACGGTTCCTTCGCTCCCGCTCAACAACGGCACCAGCATCCCGCAGATCGGCTTGGGCACCTGGCCCCTCAATGACACGGAGGTCGCGCGCACGATCATCGTGGCGACCGAGCTCGGTTATCGGCACGTCGACACCGCGGCAAAGTACGGCAACGAGACCGGTGTCGGCGCAGGGATGCGGTCGAGCGGCATCCCGCGTGAGGAATTCTTCGTCACCACCAAGCTCGACGGCACCTACCAGGGCGACGATCGTGCCGTTGCGGGCCTCGACGAGTCACTGGGGCGGCTCGGACTCGACTATGTCGACCTCCTGCTCATCCATTGGCCGCTTCCGGCTCGCGACCAGTACGTCTCGACGTGGAAGACGTTCGAGCGACTGCTCGCTGCGGGCAAGACGCGCGCGATCGGCGTCTCCAACTTCAAGCCGGCCCACCTCGAGAGGTTGCGTGCGGAGGCCGATGTCGTCCCCGCGGTCAACCAGATCCAGCTAAATCCGCGCGTGCCTCGCACCGAGTATCGCGAGTACGACGCCGCGCACGGGATCGTCACCGAGTCGTGGAGTCCGCTCGGTGCGGGCAACGACCTGCTGGCATCGCCTGAGCTCGCCCGGATCGGCGCGCAGTACGGCAAGACACCCGGGCAGGTCGTCCTTCGCTGGCATGTCGAGCTCGGGCTCGTCGCGATCCCTAAGTCGGCGACTCCCGCTCGCCTGGCCGAGAATCTGGATGTCTTCGACTTCGCGCTCAGCCCCGACGACGTTCGCGCCATCGGGGCGCTCTCCGTGGGCGCGGCGCCCGGCGTCGACTCTGACCACACCGGCCACTGACACCCGACCCTCCCCTCGGCGAAAGACCAGCTAGCGCGGGGCGCGGAGGGCGGCCGTCACGATCGCGAGCGCCGCGTCCGGCGTGAGGCCGAGTTGGGCCGCGCGGTCGGCGTACGCCGTCGCGGCCTGCTGCGCGTGCCGATGCGTTGCGTCGCCGGTTGCCGCGATGAAGGATCCCTTGCGTCCGCGGGTCTCGATGACCTCGTCGTGCTCGAGTTCGCGATATGTGCGCGCGACAGTGTTCGGCGCCAGGCCCAACTCGTCGGCCAGTCCGCGAACCGTCGGGAGCTTGGACCCTGGCGCAAGCTCGCCAGAGCGCACCGCTTCGATGATGTGCAACCGGAGCTGCTCGAATGGCGCGATGGCCGAGTGCGGATCGATGACGAACTTCATGCGAGCGGCAATTCGATCAGGACGACCAGTCCGCCAGTGGGTGCGTTCGAGAGCGAGATGGTGCCGTTCGCCGATGTGACGAGTGCGGCGACGATGGCCAGGCCGAGACCGCCGCCCGAGTGCGCGCTGCGCGACGCATCCGCCCTGGTGAACCGGACGAGGGCGACCGGGATGAAATCCTCCGGCATGCCAGGGCCGGAGTCGGCGACCGTGAGCCGCACACGATCGTCGAGCTCGACGAGCTCGGCCGTGATCGTGCCCGACGGCTGGACGGCGCGGATCGCGTTGCTCAGAAGATTGTCGAGGATGCGCGCGAATTCGGGTGCGGAGAGCGCGGCGTGGCCGACGCCGGTGAATCTGGTGCGCCGCGAGGCGTAGTCGAAGTCGATGGAGATGACGTCCGTCGCGATCGAGTCACCCTCTGTCGCGTTGCTCGCATCGGAATCGACGAGCAGTCGCGCGCGGTCGATGGCGTCGGCGAGCTCGGTCGTGAGCGAGCGCCAATCGGTACGACCGGCGCCGGGCGCTGCCTCGATCCTGGACAGCTCGAGCAGATTGGTCGCGAGCTGGTTGAGGCGCAGCACGGTCGCGCGCGAGGAGCGCACGTCGTCGAGCAGCGCATCCGGGTCGCCCGCATCGAGTTCGGCGAGTTC
>JAVECW010000083.1 GCA_030841285.1 Microbacteriaceae bacterium | reverse complement strand
ACAACGGCGACGTCGGCGACGAGTGGGTGCTGATAGAGCAGGTTTTCCACCTCGACCACCGGAACCTTCTCGCCCCCGCGGTTGATCACGTCCTTCACCCGGCCGGTGATGTGCAGGAACCCGGCCTCATCCACCCTGGCGAGGTCGCCCGTGCGGTACCAGCCGTCGGCGGTGAACACCCCGGCGGTGAGGTCGGGCCGCTCCAAATATCCGCCGAATATGGTCGGCGACGAGAGCTCATAGTTGCCCTCCTCGCCCGCGGAAACCTCGGCACCCGCGTCATCCACGATGCGGATTCGGATGCCCGCAAGCGGCCGTCCGTCGCTGCCCCAGGCGTTCTCTGGCCGATCGGTGGGCGATGCCAGGGTGCCGAGGCAGGTCTCGGTGGTTCCGAACGCGCCGAGTACCGCCGTCCCGAGAACGGTCGTCGCCTTCTCGGCGAGCGCGCGCGGCACAGCTGCGCCCGTGGCCACGAAGATGCGCAGCGACTCTGGCGCGGCCAGCCCCGCCTCGACGGAAGCGACAAGGTCGGTGAGGAACGGCGTCGCGGCCTGCACGAAGGTAGCCTTGCCGCGCCCGAAGGCCTGCTCGAGCGCCAGTGGCGCGTCCCACACCGGCTGGAGCACACTCGGAACGCCGAGATTCCAGGCCAACAGCATCCCGTAGAGAAAACCGGTCTGGTGCGCGAGCGGGGATGGCACGAAGATACGGTCGCCGTCGCCAAGGCCGAGGTGTTCCGTCTCCATCGCCGTTGCGGTCGCCAGGGTGCGGTGGGTGTGTTGCACACCCTTGGGCTCGCCGGTGGTCCCGGAGGTGAACAGCAACTGGCAGACATCATCCAGCGATGGCGCGAGTGCTTCCAGCTCCGCGGCGTCCGGTGTCATGGCGGCCAGGGACGCGTCGTAGTAGTGCCAGGTCCAGTCGAAAAGGTCCGCCGCGGGGAGCGGAATCGGCGAGCCGGTCTCCGGTGGGAACTGCCCGTCGCGGTTCTCCGCCTGCAGCACGACCACATGCTCGAGGGTGACGGGCCGATTCGTGGCTTTCGCCTCGGCGATCACCTCCACGAGTTCGATTGCCGGCTGTCGCTTGCGGAAGACGTTCGGGAGGAACATCACCCGCGCGCGCGAACGCGATAGCGTCATCGTCGTCTCGCGCGGTCCGAAAGCTGGCATGATCGGGGTCGCTACCGCTCCGATCTGCACGATTCCGAGTGTGATTGCAACGAACTCGCGCCAGTTCGGCAGTTGCAGCGCCACAGCTTCGCCGCGCTGCACGCCCAGTTCGACCAGGAGCGCGCTGACCCGGTCGGCCTCCTCCTGTAGCTGCTTCCAACTCGTCACCACCGGCTCGTCGGTCGTGACTTCGATGACGGCGGGGTCATCCGGGCGCGAGGTGGCCAGCTCGCGCACACGCGCGGTGAGGGGAAGGACCTGTCTCGCTGCTGCGACGACCGGGGTCGCGGCAATCCGCGCCGCGGCAACCTGCTCCGTAGCAGTACGCGTGTTCTTTCCCAGGGTCTCGGCAGTCAGTGCAGGGCCTGTAATGGTCGCCGGGATTCTCGCCGCGACATCCACATCGAGCCCGATACCGGTCATCTCCTCGAGAAAGGTCGGATAGGAGATGCGATAGGCGCGAGGGTACGTAAGGGTCGAACGCCCCTCGGCCCTGGTTGCTGCGACCGCCAGCGACATGAGAACACGATGGTCATTGAAGGAGGACATCCGCGCTGCGCGCAGGCTGTCGACACCGGACACGTGGAGTTCGGTGGGCGTCTGATTGGCCGCACCGCCGAGTCGGTTCAACTGGAGCATGGCCGCAACCCGGTCGGACTCCTTGAGACGGATGTGTCCAACGTTGCCAAGTCGGCTGGTTCCGTCGGCGAAGGTGGCCATCGAAGCGATGATCGGGAGCAGGTCGGGAATCGGCGTGCAGTCGACGTCGAGCGGTTGCAGCCGGAGCCCGTCGTGCCTGATCCGAACGAATCCGGTGGCCTCGTCGCGCACCATGGGGACCCCCATAGCCGTTGCGATGTCGAGGAATTCCGCCTCGGGGTGATCGGTCTCTGCCGACGTCATCGTGGAGAGGCCCCTCAGCAGCACGTCCGAGGGGTGTAGCGCCGCCGCCGCGATGCCGAAGGCCGCCGAACCGACATCGGGCGGGATGACATAGTTCGTTGCCGTGGCCGTTTGATTCGCCGGAACGTGGAACGTCAGCCAGTCGTCGCTGTGCTCGACCACATACCCGAACTGGCGCATCATCCGCACCGTCAATTCGACGTATGGCTGCTCGTTCAGGCCACCGCCAGTGATGTGGATGGTGGTCGCCCTCCGCGCGGACGGCGCAAGCAGGAGCAGCCCGCTGACCCACTGGGACAGAGTGCCCGCGATGCTCACGTCGCCACCCAGCGGCCGCTCCGGCTGTACCACGATCGGAGGGCGCTCCTCGTCGGCGGTGAGCTTCACGCCCATCTGCCGCAGCGAGTCGAGGAGCGCGTGGATGGGGCGGCGGCGGAAATACTTCATGCCGGTGAGAGTGGTCGCACGGTTCGATAGCGCCGCGAGCCCGGTCAGGAAATACAGGGAGGAACCGGATGAGCCCATGTTGAGGAGACCCTCAGCTCCTCGGCTTCCCCGCTCCGCGACATCCGTCGCCCGATACGGGCCGCCAGTGACGACGTAGCGATCGCTTTCGACACGGATCTCGGTGCCGAGTGCACGCAAGGCGCTGACGGTCCACTGCACCTGCCGCGTATCGGAGACGCCGTGGATAACGCTGGTGCCCGGTGCCAGCGAAGCCAGGACCAGCGCTCGGTGCGCGTGGTATTTCGATACGGGGATGTCAAGCTCCCCGCTGAGCCGGTGTGACGTTCCTGTGACCACGAGCTGCATTGTCCAAATGACCTTTCTGCATCGGCGTCGTGTACCCCAATGCAGCGGGTCGGCGCAACCGGTCAAACGGTTGGTTCCTACGGGACTTCATTGGATTGCAGGCAGATCACGCAGCAGAGAGAAGGTTTCGACCTCAATCGTTACGGATTCATACCAATACTTTTCAGCTTCAATGTCAATTCTCCATGAACCTGCTGTGGAGATAAGCCTTATCTCTCATCGATATGTGGTCATGCGCGATCAGATGGGGACCTGGCATCGTGGCGCGGTCCAACCTTCTTTTGAATCCCAGGGGCCGGGCGCCGGCATCGAGCTTCTGCGCCTGGCGCGCCGAATCGGGAGAGAATCTTCGGGAGGGATGTCGATTTTCGCCCCGCCCATTCGACGCGTCAGTAGTAGGAGGGCTTAACGGCCCCGGACAGAGGAGTCAATGATGAAGTACATGCTGATTATGCGAGCAACCTCGGAGGCAACCGAGATGTACAAGGACGCGGACTTCGAGGCGGTCATCAACGCGATGGGCGCATACAACGAGTCGATGATGAAGGCGGGCGTCTTACTGGCGGGGGACGGGCTGTCGGATGCCGACCAGGGCTTCGTCGTGGACTTCGCATCGGAGCCGCCGATCGTCACCGACGGTCCGTATGGGGAGACCCACGAGCTGTTCAACGGATTCTGGATCATCCAGGCGTCGTCGAAGGAGGAGGCAGCGGAGTGGGCGAAGCGCTGCCCGCTGGGACCGGGCTCGAAGCTCGAGGTGCGGCGCGTGACCGACGAGTCCGATTTTACGGACTACGCCGACAATGAGTACGTGAAGAAGGAAGCCGAGTGGCGCCGCGAGCTCGGCACGAAGTGACACCCTGATGGATGTTCGGCGTACGGTCGAGGCCGTCTGGCGCATCGAGGGGGCGCGCATCATCGCGTCGCTCGCCAAGATGACCGGCGACCTCGGCCTCGCCGAGGACGTCGCTCAGGAAGCGGTCGTCGAGGCCCTCGAGTCCTGGCCGAAGCAGGGCGTCCCGCAGAACGGTGGAGCCTGGCTCACCGCGGTTGCCAAGCGCCGTGCGGTCGACGTGTGGCGCCGCCGCGGCCGGCTGGACGCGCGACACAGGATTATCGCGCACGAGCTGGCTGAGGCATCCGCCGACGAGTGGGAGCCGATCGATGACGACGTGCTTCGCCTCGTCTTCACTGCGTGTCACCCCGTGCTCTCACGCGAGTCGCAGGTTGCGCTTACGCTCCGGGTCGTCGGTGGGCTCACGACCGAGGAAATCGCTCGGATGTTGCTGGTGCCGGTGCCGACGGTGCAGGCGCGCATCACCCGCGCGAAGAAGTCGCTCGCCGCGGCGCACGTGCCGTTTGAGACGCCCGATCCATCCGAGTGGGCTTCGCGGGTGGCCGCGGTGCTCGGGGTTATCTACCTGATTTTCACCGAAGGGTACGCAGCGACCTCGGGGGAGCGGTGGATGCGACCCGAGATGGCGAACGAGGCACTGCGGCTCGGACGAGTCCTGACCGGCCTTCTCCCGCGGGAGCCGGAAGCGAACGCGCTCGTCGCGCTGATGGAGTTGCAGGCGTCCCGGTTCGCGGCGCGTGAGGATCCGGACGGGGAGCCGGTTCTGCTCGCCGACCAGGACCGCGCGCGCTGGGATCACGCGCAGATTGCACGGGGACGCGCGGCGCTGGAGAGAGCGGATGCCGCGGCATCCGCCACGGGCAGAGGGCGAGGCGCCTATGCGCTGCAGGCTGCGATCGCAGAATGCCACGCCGTCGCGCCGAGCGTGGGGCAGACTGACTGGGAGCGGATCGTGGTGTTGTACGAGGTGCTTGGGCGCATCGCGCGAAGCCCGGTCGTGGAGCTGAACCGCGCCGTCGCCGTCTCGATGGCGACTGGACCGGCGAGCGCACTCATGATTGTCGACCGGCTCCAGAACGACGGTGCTCTGCGGGGCTCACACCTGCTGCCGAGTGTGCGCGGGGAACTGTTGGCGCGACTCGGTCGCACCGAGGAGGCGCGCTCAGAGCTCCTGACCGCCGCGTCGCTGGCGACTAACGCGTCTCAGCAGGCGGTGTTGCGCGCGAAGGCCAAGGCACTTCGGCCTGATCGACCAGGGCAAGGCTTGCGGGACTCGCCTGGACGAGCGTGAAGAGGATGGCGATCCGCGTCAGCACCTCGCTCTGAGCCGTGTCCCTGGTATCACGGAGCACAAACCGTTAGAGTTCTTGCCGAACGTGACACGATTCGAGGAGGTGAGCCCGATGCACACACTGTCCAATCCGGGCGCTCCTTCGAGTTCACGATCGCGCGACTGACGTAGCCGTCGCGGGGAGCGCTGCACGCACTCTCAGAAAGCTACGACTATGAATCATTCACTTCAGTTCAACTCGGAGACGACCTCTAACGACGTCTCGGAACACCACTCCCGCACAGCGTTGGTCCTCGGTGGTGGCGGATCGACGGGCAACGCGTGGCTGATCGGCGTCATCGCCGGCCTGTTCGATGCCGGGCTGGACGTGACCGCAGCCGACCTGACCATCGGGACGTCAGCCGGCTCGACGGCCGCGGCCCAGATAGCTGGCGCGACCCCGACCGAACTGCTTGCCGCCATCCTTGCCGCTGCCCCCCAGCAACGGACCGGTCCGGTCGGATCCGACCGAGGACGCTTTCCGGTCAGGCCGGTGGCGGACCACATGGAGAGGATACGCAAAATCATTGCCTCCGCTGTGGATGCGGCTGATATGCGCCGCCGAATGGGCGCGGCGGCACTCGACCTGGATGCGGCGTCGGACGGCTCCTGGCAACCACAGTGGCGCGCCACCGTCGCGGCGCGGCTGCCCAGTCAGAGCTGGCCGCGACGAACGGTGCTCATCACGGCGGTCGATGCCCATACCGGTGAACCGGTCGTGTTCGACCGCCACAGCGGAGTCGACCTGGCGGACGCCGTCGCCGCCAGCTGTGCCAGTGGCCTTCCCTACAGGATCGGGGACAGCCGATACATCGACGGCGGCTACCGATCCAACGCCGAGAATGCCGATCTGGCAGCCGGATACGGGCGGGTGCTGGTGCTGTCCCCGTTCGGCGGCCGAACACTGACGCCGCTGGACTGGGGCACGCATCTCGCAGCACAGGTCGACGAACTCCGCGCACGCGGCAGCAAAGTCGAAACGATCTTCCCGGATAGCAACTCCGAGCACATGTTCGGCGCCAATGCGATGGATCTGTCGCTGCGTCCCGCCGCCGCTCGAGCCGGTTACGACCAAGGCAGAGCCCTTGCCGAGCAGCTCACCGAATTCTGGCGCTGACGCCCTCGAAGCCAGTCGACTTAGGGGAGGCCCAAGCGAATATCTACTTTCGCTCTCTGTGCAGATCTCGCACATAGAGTGTTTTCTGATGGGGAAACCCGTTACCCGTTTTCCCACTATTCGGCCGCCCCGAGAGGGGGAGCTGAGCGTGCTATCTTCGCGGTGCCGATCTGACACTGGAGGCGCCGGCCGAGAGAGACGCGGAGATCGACCTAGCCGCCGTCGCCATACACGTATTCGCCGTCGACGGAGCAGCCGACCACTCGCTTGCTGGGGGCCGCCGTTGCGGTGTCCCTCTGTTTCAGGATGCAGGCGGTCAGACTCGCTACCTGGTGGGTGAACTCCACGGCGTCGGCGGGCTTGAACTTCTCTGAGTTGTCACTGTCGATCGACGGGAGGAAAGTGAGCCTCAGTGAACCGCTATCGATCGTCCCGCGGACCGACTGCCGGGTGGAGCTCCTGCCGATCCGGAGAGAGATTTTCCCGTTGGCTTCCGTACCGGATATCGGGACGCTCGATTTGATGACCGGAGGGCCCGAAGCTGATGTCGTGTCACCCATAGAAGCGAACTCGGCCGTCCCCTTCAACGTTCCGTTCGTGTTCGTCCAGGAGAGGAAGGTGGCGCGGCCTCCGTCGGCGTGCATCCACGAGGTTGGCTGCGTCACAGCCGAACATCCGACGAGCGTGATCAGGAAGGCGAGGGTGGCGACGAACGCTGCTGCGCGCTTCAAGGCCGTCTCCCGTCCATTGGGTGAGTGATGTTCGATCGTAGCGCCATGTGACTTCGCGCGAGGAGAGCTGTGTGTCGTTCTCGCACATACTGTGGCTCGGCTGGTGATGCTGAGTCACCGTTTTCACACAACCTGGGAGAAGCCCAAAATTGCACCATATGGTGTGAGTGCTCTTGGTGCTCGATGATGCGGTGGGGGAGAGGAGCGCTGCACCGTTAGTGGCACCCATCTGCGAAATCATTGGATCGCTGCAGACACAACTCGCAGTTCTGACGAGCTATCGACTCGCGACCTACTCCGGAGGCAAGTGACGACCGCGGAATGACCACCAAACCAGCGCAGTCACGGCGCCGATCACCAGCCCCATTGACAAACCGACGCCACACAAGAAGAACGCCGCTAGTCCCGGAGCCGAACCAGGAACAAAAGAGCCATTGAGCCCCGCCACTGAGTCCGGTACTTGCGAAACGATGCCTGCCGCCGGGAAGCCAAGCCCGAGCCCAAGGCCGGCCACCGCAGCCAACCCGACGATCCTGTAGACCGCAGCGGACCGCCCCACGCTCTCCGAGCTTCGCGCCAGCCTCACGAAGACGAATACGGCCCCGCAAAACGACACCGCAAGAGGGACGAACCCGAGCCAGCCGAGCGCCACAAGTGGATTGCTCGAAGGGAAAATCGTGCCGATTGCGACAACAGTTAACCCTCCGATCAGCATGACCAGACCAATGACTGACTGATGACGGAGGCCCATGTCGTGACTCTACCTTCGATTTGACCAATTTTCGGGGGACTCTGGCATGAGCAGGCCTCAGCCGTAAATAGCTATTTGAGCCTCCCGAGTATCGAACATACGTTCGATAGTGAGACGTGTCGACCCCGAGTGCAAGCTGGCACGGCGTGTCGCTGAGAGGAGGGAGTTCGCTCACCGCGAATGGTCCGTCAATCGGCTTTGGCGTGAGTTGATCGGTTCGCATACGCAGCCTGCATATGCAGGCTGCGTGAGCACAACTTGACATAATGTGCATTATCAGCGCATTAGCAAGGAGTCGAAACGGAGCAGAGAACTCGTCCCACCGTGTGTGCGAGTGCTTCGGTCAGGCACCGACGTAGGCCGCGAGGTGCTCGCCGGTGAGGGTGGCGCGGGCGGCGACGAGATCGGCCGGTGTGCCCTCGAAGACGATCCGGCCGCCGTCGTGGCCGGCGCCGGGTCCGAGGTCGATTATCCAGTCGGCGTGTGCCATGACCGCCTGGTGGTGCTCGACGACGATGACCGACTTGCCGGAGTCGACGAGTCGGTCGAGCAGCGCGAGCAGCTGTTCGACGTCGGCCAGGTGGAGGCCCGTGGTCGGCTCGTCGAGGATGTAGACGCCGCCCTTCTCGGCCAAGTGGGTGGCGAGCTTGAGCCGCTGCCGCTCGCCGCCGGAAAGGGTCGTGAGCGGCTGGCCGAGGCTGAGGTAGCCGAGACCGACGTCGGCGAGCCGCTCGAGCAGGGCGTGCGCGGCCGGCGTGCGCGCCTCGCCGGCGGCGAAGAACTCCTTGGCCTCGTCCACCGACATTGCGAGCACCTCGCTGATGTCGCGGCCGCCGAGGTGGTACTCCAGCACGGATGCCTCGAACCGCTTCCCCTCGCAGACCTCGCAGGTGGTCGCGACGCTCGCCAGGATTCCCAGGTCCGTGTAGATGACCCCGGCGCCGTTGCAGTTGGGGCAGGCGCCTTCGGAGTTGGAGCTGAACAGCGCCGGCTTCACGCCGTTGGCCTTCGCGAACGCCTTTCTGATCGGGTCGAGCATTCCCGTGTAGGTCGCGGGATTGCTTCGTCGCGAGCCGCGGATGCCGCCCTGGTCGATCGACACAACACCTGCGCCAGCGGGGATCGACCCGTGCACGAGCGAGCTCTTGCCGGAGCCGGCGACGCCGGTGACGACGACGAGCATCCCGAGCGGGACGTCGACATCGACGTGCTTCAGGTTGTGCGCCGTCGCGCCGCGGATCTCCAGCGTTCCGGTGGGCGTGCGCACCGCATCCTTGAGAGCGGCCCGGTATTCGAGATGGCGGCCGGTGAGCGTGTCGCTGGCCCGCAGTCCCTCGAGGGTGCCCTCGAAGCAGACGGTGCCGCCCGCCGCGCCGGCGCCGGGGCCGAGGTCGACGACGTGGTCCGCGATGGCGATCATCTCCGGCTTGTGCTCCACCACGAGCACGGTGTTGCCCTTGTCGCGCAGCCGCAGCAGCAGCTCGTTCATCCGCTGGATGTCATGGGGATGAAGGCCGATGCTGGGCTCGTCGAAGACGTAGGTGACGTCGGTGAGGGACGAACCGAGGTGGCGGATGATCTTGGTGCGCTGTGCCTCGCCGCCAGACAGGGTGCCAGACGGGCGGTCGAGCGAGAGGTAGCCCAGCCCGATCTCGACGAACGAGTCGAGCGTCTGCAGCAGCGCGGTGAGCAGCGGCGCCACCGACGGCTCGTCCAGGCCGCGAACCCAGTCCGCCAGGTCGCTGATCTGCATCGCACAGGCGTCGGCAATGTTGATCCCATCGATCCGCGACGACCGGGCCGCCTCACTGAGCCGCGTGCCACCGCACTCTGGGCAGGTCGCGAAGGTGACCGCTCGGTCGACGAAGGCCCGGATGTGTGGCTGCATGGCCTCGCGGTCCTTGGAGAGCATCGACTTCTGGACCTTGGGGATGAGCCCCTCATAGGTCATGTTGATGTCCCCGACCTTTACCTTGACCGGCTCCTTGTAGAGAAAGTCGTGAAGCTCCTTCTTGGTGTAGTCGCGGATCGGCTTGTCCGCGTCGAGGAAACCGGACCCGGTGAAGATCCGCACCCCCCAGCCGTCCGCGGTATAGCCAGGAATGGTGAGTGCGCCCTCGACCAACGATTTGGAGTCGTCGTAGAGCTGGGTGAGGTCGATGTCGTTCACCGTGCCCATGCCCTCGCAGCGCGTGCACATGCCGCCGGTGATGCTGAAGCTCCGCCGCTCTTTCGTCGTGGTTCCGCCGCGCTCGATGGTCACGGCCCCCGCGCCCGAGATCGAGGCGACATTGAACGAGAACGCCTGGGGTGAGCCGATGTGCGGCTGCCCGAGCCTGCTGAAGAGGATGCGCAGCATCGCATTGACGTCGGTGGCGGTGCCCACCGTGGAGCGGGCGTTGGCGCCCATCCGCTCCTGATCGACGATGATCGCCGTGGTCAGGCCCTCCAGCAAATCGACGTCCGGCCGCGCCAGCGTCGGCATGAAGCCCTGCAGGAAGGCGCTGTATGTCTCGTTGATCATCCGCTGCGACTCCGCGGCGATCGTGCCGAACACGAGAGAGCTCTTACCCGAGCCGGAGACGCCGGTGAACACCGTCAGCCAGCGCTTCGGGATCTCGACGTTGACGTCCTTGAGGTTGTTCACGCGCGAGCCCTGCACGCGGATCACATCGTGCCGGTCGGCAACATGCAGTGCAGGCGACTGGGCGTCCGTCCTCGTGGCCATGCTCACGGTGTCTCCCTCTCTGAGGCGGCAGCTTTCGTGGTTTCCCTCGGCGCCGCGTGGCTCGATCTCACCAGTTTCGAGCATACGACTGGCCCTCTTCGTCATCCACGTTGCTTCGATCCGTGGCGCCGCGGGGCCCTGGCACGCGGTGCGCCCGGACGGCAGCGTCTAGACGTGCGTGGGGACGTCGTCGCTTACGGAAGTATGCGTCGCACGAACGTGCCGGCGAGCCAGCGCGGTGTTGCGCTGCATGTCCGACCAGGTCGCGTGCCCAGTGGCACTGATCGTGAGCAACGTGTATTTCAACAGCGTGCCGAGCTCGTCGGCATTCAATGGGCCGATTGTGTCCAGAAGGATGCTCGCGATCGCGTCATGATCGACTGGCTCATGCTTGTGGCGGAGTGGCATCTGCCCACAGTAGTGGGCACCCAATGTTGCGGGCACCGCCCCAGTTCGCGGGTCTACACTCCCGGGTCTACTCATCACTTGACATAATGCGAAGAATTGCCCCGCAGAGTGATGTGTCGTCGCGACGCCTAAGCCGCGACGGTCTCGTATTCCCGGTCGACGCTGTCGACCGGCACGCCTTCGCGGTCGGCCGCCACTGTCCCGTATTCGGCCTCGAGCAAGTCGCCTGCTTCGACCTCCGCGTCGAGTTTCCAGGCGAACCGGAGCTGCTCCCCCGCAATGAAGCCGTTCACCTGCTGCACGGGCAGTGCGGCCGGAGAGCCGATGACGAACTGTACGTCGTCGTACTCCCTGCCGACCTCGACCACCATGAGGCCATCATCCGTCTCCAGGCGCACCGTGCGGCGCATCCATGGATTCCTGCGGCTGATCTCCGCCGTCACTGAGTCAATGGTCCCAACAAGAATGCGCACGTCGTTGCGGCTTGTCATAGCTTGTCCATTTCGCATTACGGGGGTTATCGAAAATGTGTGGCTAGCAGCGCGTGATGCGCTGGCGAGCGCCACGTTACCGTAACCGGTCCTCAATAATGCGGACATGCAATGCAACCCGCTTCGGCGTGTCGCGGATGCTCGACTACCCGTGATTCGCTGCGCTGGGGAGGTGCATCGACCACCAGTCCAGGATCGCCTCGAACCGTTGCTGTCGATGACGCGGGCGACCGCTTCGACTCAGTTCGTGGTCCTCGCCGGGGAAGACGAACAATTCGGTCTCGACTCCCCCGCGCTTGAGCGCGGCGTAGTAGCGCTCGGCCTGACCCAGTGGGCAACGCAGGTCGTTCGAGGAATGCATGACCAGGGTTGGCGTGCGCACAAGACCGACATGCGCCTGCGGGCTCTGCGCGCGGATCCGCTCCGGATCCGTTCCCGTGTACTCGTCGCTGAAGAAGCTGCCGATGTCGCTCGGCCCGACGAACGCCTCGGGGTCGAGATAGCCGCGCTCCACGATTGCGGCCGCGAACCGGTGATCGTGTGCGGTGGCCCACGCGGTGAGATACCCGCCGTACGAGCCGCCCATGATGCCGACGCGGTCACCGTCGAGTTCGGGGAATCGGGAGATCGCACTGTCGAGGAAATCGAGTACGTCCTGAAGGTCGAGCGTCCCCATGACCCGGCGGATCGCCCGGCCATGGGCCTGGCCGTAACCGGCCGAGCCGCGCGGGTTGCACATCACGACGGCGTAGCCGGCGTCCGCATATACCTGGGCCTCGTCGAAGACGCGCACCGAGGACTGGGCGAACGGTCCTCCGTGAATAGTAAGGAGAACCGGATGCGGCCCACCGCCTCGCGGGAGCACGACCCAGCCGTGCACGTCATAGCCGTCGCGGCCCCGGACCAGGAGCTCGTGTGACGCCGCCAACCCGCTCGCGCGCAGGGGTGCGGAGAAGTCGGTGAGACGACGCAGGATGCCATCCTCCAGGATCGCGACATCGCCGTGTGTGGCGGCGTCGGCGTAACTGATCGCAACCGTGCTCCCGGCGACCCCGACCCCGGTCACTTCGATGTCGCCGTCTGTCAGGCGGGTCACCGTGCCATCAGCGCCAACGCCCAGAAGTTGCAGGGTCCCGCGTGTTCGGTCCTGCACGAACGCGGTGTCGTCGTCGATCGTCGTGATGGATGACTCCCCCAGGTCGATCGTCTCGACGTCGGTGAGCCGCCGCGG
>JAVECW010000049.1 GCA_030841285.1 Microbacteriaceae bacterium | reverse complement strand
CCGATGATGCCGACCTCGCCGTCGAGCTTGACGTAGTTCAGGTCGCTCGCCTTGGCCTTGGCTTCGAGCGGGTCGGCCTCAGCCTTGTCCTCGAGGTTCGCGTGGGCCGGGTGCCGGAACCCTGCGTTCTCGTCGAGCGTGACCTTGCCATCGAGGGCGATGATGTCACCCTCCTCCGTGAGCACGAGCGGGTTGACCTCGACGAGCGTCGCGTCCTCGCCTTTGTAGACGTCGTAGAGCTTGACGAAGACGTCGGCCACCTTGGCAACGAGGTCGTCAGGGAAGCCAGCGGATTTCGCGATCTCTGCGGCCTTCGCCTGGTCGATGCCAGCGATGGGATCGACCTCGATGCGTGCGAGTGCCTCGGGCTTCTCGACTGCGAGCTGCTCGATCTCCATGCCGCCCTCGACGCTCGTCAGCGAGAGGTATGAGCGGTTGGCCCGGTCGAGCAGAACAGAGAAATAGAACTCCTGCGCAATGCGCGCGCCGCCAGCGACCATGACGCGGTGCACGGTGTGACCCTTGATGTCGAGGCCGAGAATGGCACGGCCGGCCGCCTCTGCCTCATCCGGGTTCTTCGCGACCTTGACGCCGCCGGCCTTGCCGCGACCGCCGGTCTTGACCTGGGCCTTCACCACGACAACGCCGCCGAGCTTCTCGGCCGCTGCCCGCACCTCCTCCGGAGTATCCGCGACGATGCCCGGAAGAACCGGTACCCCGTACTGTTCGAACAGGTCTCTGGCCTGATACTCGTAAAGATCCACGGTTATCCAATCAGCTGGTAGCGAGCACTCGAAACTCTATCCCTTTCAACCTGATTGCAATTTCGAGATCAGGCCACGGCCCTGTGGTTACGCGGAATCGGCTGGCAAGATAGGCCTGACTAAGGAACGGAGGCCGCGACATGAACCAGTCCTCCCGCGGCCTCCGAGACATTGCGGGCGAGATCGTCCTCGTCGCCGGTGGCGGGCGCGCGATCCTGCTGCAGATCGCACACCCCGCAGTCGGGCGCGGCGTCGCCAACCACAGCGACTTCGCATCGCGTCCGCTCGACCGCCTCAAGGCGACGCTCACCTACGTCTATGCCGTCGTGTACGGCTCGCCTGAGGAGGTCGCGCTGGTGCGGCAACGGGTCAACCGCGCCCATGCCCCCGTCCACAGTGCAGAGGAGGCCGCCGGTCATCCATACGACGCATACGATCCGGAGCTCCAGCTGTGGGTTGCCGCGACGCTATACGAGACGGCCGTGACCATGTACCAGCGCGTGTTCGGCCGCCTCGACGAGGAGTCCGCCGATCGGATCTACCAGGACTACGCATCCATCGGCACCTCCCTCCAGGTGCCGATGGAGATCTGGCCGGCCGACCGCCATGCCTTCCGCACGTATTGGGAGGCGATGTTGCCGAGGCTCGGCGCCGACGCAGGAACGCGGCGCGTTGCGAACGACCTGCTGCGAGCGGAAAGCGGCCCGTGGTGGCTTCGCCTCGCCATGCCCCTCGGGCGCCTGATGACGATCGGCCTGCTCTCACCCGACCTGCGTTCGTCGTTCGGGCTGCCGTGGCCCAACCGTGCCCAACGTAGCTTCGATCGATGGATGCGTTTCACCGCCGCGGTGTACCCCCACCTACCGCAGGGAGCGCGTCACCGCCTGCGAGACCACTACCTCGCCGGGCTTCGCGCCGACATGCGCGCAGAACCAGACCAGAGGGAACACTGAGCAACAGAGGGAACACTGAGCAAAGACAAAGGTTTTCTCCCTAAGCTGGCGCCAAGGCGGCCGCCGACCGTGCCGTCAATCCCACACCCCGAGCACCCAGGACGGCATGAGTAGAAACGACGCGCAACCTCCAAAGAAGGAACGCCGCGAGATCGCCCGCGAACACGCCCGCCTCATGCGCGAGGAAGAGAAGAAGCGCAGGCGACGCAAGCGGATCATCACGCAAGCCAGCGTCTCGGTCGCCATCCTCGCCGCACTCACGGCGGTAGCCCTCGTGATCGTGGGCACCGCGACGCCGCCTGGCCCGGGCCCGACGAACATGCTCAGCGACGGCATCCTGCTCACGGGGAACGGCACGACCATGACGGCCACGAAGACCGCGGCCCTCAAGGCGAACGCGAAACCGGTCGCCACCTCGACGAGCTCGTCATCGACGGCAGTGGTGCACATCGTCGAATACGTCGACTACCAGTGCCCGTACTGCAAGCAGTTCGAGGACACGAACGCGACCCAGATTTCGGGTTGGGTGACGGCAGGAGCGGCGACCGTGGAGATCCACCCGATCTCGCTCCTGGATAACTCCTCGAGTGGAACGAAATACTCGACGCGTGCGGCCAACGCCGCTGCCTGCGTCGCAAACTACGATCCGAACAACTTCTACGCGTTCTCGACTTCGCTCTTCACGAACCAACCCGCCGAGGGCGCGAGCGGGCTCACCGATGCCAAACTCACGTCGCTCGCCAAGGCTGCAGGGGTAACCAACAGCAAGGTCCCTGGGTGCATTACCGGCCAGACCTTCACGAACTGGGTTGCCGCCGCATCGAACCGCGCACTCAACCAGCCCCTGCCCAACTCGACCCTTCCCAAGGTGACGGGAACGCCTACGGTGATCGTCAACGGCGCGCAATACACGGGATCCCTGACGGATGCGACCGCATTCCTGCAGTTCGTCTCCACCCAGGCGACGAGCGGGTCGAGCACGTCGACACCAGCGCCAACGCCAACCCCGACTCCAACCCCGTGATCCTGCTGGCGCGCTAGCCGATCACGGCTGGCGCGCTCGCAGGTGAATTCGGTCGGCCGCCCAGCTGCTTGGAGATCCGCCAACGGTTGAGGCCGCCTTCTCGCTCGTAGGTCAACTCGTCGACGAGCGCCTGGATGAGGGGAATTCCGCGGCCGGATTCAGAGAGGCCGTCCGGCATCTCGCGCCCGCGCAGCTCGACGTTTCCTGGCTCCCCCGTGTCGCTCAGGAGTGCCTCGATCCGATTGTCTGCCGTCACGATCGACAGCGTGCATGAGACACCAGAGCCGTTATCGGCATGACAGATGACGTTCCCGACGAGTTCGACGAGCGCCGTTTCGAATCCGAAGCGGTCCCGCACGGCCAGCTGCGGAGCATCCACCCACACCGATTCGAGCAAGTCGTGGAGAGTGCCGACGTCATCGGGCGGCGACGACATCCGCAGCGTGTGTATCAGCGCGTCATCCATTGCTGAACGCCGTCTCGGCGTCTTCGTACGCGGTGAGCACGCGTTCCATGTTCGTGAGCTGCAAGACGAGCCGCACCTGGTCGTTCGGCGCCGCGATGCGCAGATCGCCACCGGCCTGCCGCGTCGTCTTGAGGCCGCCGATCAGCGCCCCGAGCCCTGACGAATCGATGAAGTCGATCTCGCTCAGGTCCATGGCGATCTTCGGATGTCCCTCGGCGACTGTTGAGCCGACGACCACACGCAAGAGCGAGGCCGCGACCATATTCAGCATGCCGCTCAGTCGAACGACGGCGACGCCGCCATCCATTTCCTTGACAGTGAATTCCATTAGTCGGGCTCCTCTTCGTTGGTGAAGGCGCATTGGACGCGGGCGGTGGGTGCGAGAGCGCCGAAACCGGCGAGCCCGATCATTCCTGGTCCCTCCGCAGGACGAGTATCGTGACGTCATCCGTTGCGGCCGCGCTTCTGGCGAGCCGCTCGATGGTGTCGACCAGGGCTTGTGGCGAGGTGGATGCGCGCGCGAGCGCCGCGACCTCATCGACCGCGGCCAGGCTTCCGTCGTAGAGGTCGAGGACCCCGTCGCTGAACGTGACGAGCATGTCGCCCGGGTCGAGCATCACCGTGTGCCGGCTCCAATGCTCGTCCGGCATGACGCCGAGCGGGAAGTCGCTGGTCCAGAGCCGCTGCGTCGTGCCATCCACTCGGATGACCGCCGTGAGGCCGTGCCCCGCGTCGACGAATGAGACCCGTCCGTCGTTCGCCCTCAGCCGGGCATGGAAGAGCGTGACGAAGGATGACGACTCGCCAAAGTCGGTCGCGAGGCAGGTTGCCGTGCGCTCGACTGCCACGGTGACGTTCTTCTTGCGCGCCGCGCTTCGAACGACCGCGCGAACCGTCGCCGCGAGTATCCCGGCACTGGCGCCCTTGCCCATGACGTCGCCGAGGGTGAAGCCGAGCCCGCCTTCGATCGGATACCAGTCGAAGAAGTCGCCGCCGACCGCCTTCGCGGGAACGCAGGTTCCCGCGATCTGGTAACCGGTAATGGGCGCTGCGTTCTTGGGGAGCAGTGCACGCTGCATCTCGGCAGCACGGTCGAGCTCATCCGTCGCGAGAAACTCGCCCTCGATCCATTGCCCGACGCCCGCCAGGCTCTTGCGCTTGTCGGAGTCGAGTTGGCGTGGCTCCGTGGCGAAGATGCAGTAGACGCCTGACCGGTCACCGTCCGGAGAATGGAATGGCTGGCCTGCGAAGAATCGGATGCCCGGTCCTCCGATGACCGCAGGGTGAGTCGCGAAGCGTGGGTCCTTGGTCACATCCTCGATGACGAGCATGTCGTCGCTCTGGATGGCGGCCTCGCAGAAACTGTTCGCCCGCTCGGTACTCGTGGCGACGGTCCCGTGACGGGACTGGAACCAGAGGCTCTCCGGCCCCACCATGGCGACGGCGGCGAAGTCGATGCCGAACATGTCGAGTGACATCCGAGCCAACTCATCGAAGCGCGGATCGCCCGCCACCCCGAAAAGGTCACTCTCCAACAGTGTTTCCAATGTGCGTGAACGATCGACGTCGATCATTGTGCCCCCCTGCACCCACCCGTTTGCCCCGGGTGTGGTCGGAGACTACGCCTGTTCGCGGAGGTTTGGGGCTCCCCTTATGGGGCTAAAGTCCCGCAGTGTTGGTTGAGAAGGCAAGCGGTGTTGGTTGAGTAGGCCGCCCGCGGCCGTATCGAAACCGGGGTTTCGATACGCGTGGTGCTGCGCGCCGCGCTACTCAACCGGCACAGCTGCGCGCCGCGCTTCGCAACCACCACGAAAGTCCTACAGCTTCTCGATCGGGGCGATCTTGATGAGGAGTTTCTTCGAGCCGGCCGTCTCGAACTGCACATGTGCGACGCGCTTGTTGCCCACGCCGGTCACATCGGTCACGCGCCCGTCGCCGAAGTCGGTGTGACGGATGCGATCCCCCGCGACGAGCTCGAGGTCGCCGTTGTCGCGCACCTGGCCGGTGATCCGGTTGGCCCATTCGGTCTTCGGCTTGGTCGCCGCGGCGAGCGCTCCCGCGGTGCTGTAGCCGCCCTGGCCGTAGCCTGACCGGTTGGCGTTGAGCGCGCGCGGCTGCGTGCCACCCCGGCTGTTGGCCATCCCCGGCGACTGGCGCCATTCGACCAACTCGGCCGGGATCTCCTGCAGGTACCTGCTGGGCATGGCAACGGCCGTCTCGCCATACTGAGCGCGCGTCATCGCGAGCGACAGGAACAGGCGCTGCCTGGCGCGCGTGATCCCGACATAGAAGAGGCGACGTTCTTCGGCGGGGCCGCCCGGTTCACCCGCAGACATGCGGTGCGGCAACAGATCCTCCTCGACGCCCGTGAGGAATACCGCGTCGTATTCGAGGCCCTTGGCCGTGTGCAGCGTCATGAGCGAAACCGTGCCGCTGGAATCATCCAGTTCGTCGGCCGCGGCGACGAGCGACACCTCCGTCAGGAAGTCGATCAGTCCGCCCTGCGGATTGTTGCGTGCGAATTCCTTGGTCACCGCCACGAGTTCCTCGACGTTCTCGGCGCGCGCCTCGTCCTGCGGATCACGGCTCGCCCGAAGCGCATCGACGTATCCGCTCTTCTCGAGCAGGAAGGTGAGCACGTCAGAGACCGGGGACGGCCCGGCTGCCGCGCCAGGGTCGGCTTTCGCCGCCGCTTCATCGAGCAGCGTCGCGAGCTGCAGGATCGATGCCGTGACCTTGGGACCGAGGCCGAGCGACCCGGCGTCACGCAGCGCCTGCCGGTAGCCGATGCCGTTGTCGTCCGCGTACCCGGCCAGCTGCGTCTCCGTGGCAGGGCCGATGCCGCGCTTGGGGGTGTTCAGGATGCGGCGCAACGCGAGCGTGTCGTCGGGGTTCGCGACCGCGATCAGGTAGGCCAGCGAATCCTTGATCTCGGCACGCTCGTAGAACTTGGTGCCGCCCATGATCCGATACGGCAGCGCGGACCGGATGAAGATCTCCTCGAGCGCACGCGTCTGCGCGTTCGTGCGGTAGAAGACGGCGATGTCCTTGTATGCCGCGCCGGCGGCGTGCAGCTTCTCGATCTCGTCCGCGACGAACTGCGCCTCGTCATGGCCGGAGTATCCCGTGAAGCCTACGATCTTCTCGCCGTCGCCGACGGCCGTCCAGAGCTTCTTGTCTTTGCGGTCGAAGTTGTTGGAGATGACGGCGTTCGCGGCGCTCAGGATGTTCTGCGTCGAGCGATAGTTCTGCTCGAGCAGGATGACCTTTGCGCCGTGGAAGTCACGCTCGAACTCGACGATGTTGCGGATGTCTGCCCCGCGGAACGCGTAGATCGATTGGTCGGAATCGCCCACCACGGTCAGGGACGCGCCGTCGATGCCGCCCCCGGCCGCCCGGATGGGCCGCATGTTCACCCCATGCGCCTCGAGTTCGTCGGCGATCGCCGGAGAGACGGGCCTCGTGAGTTCGCGGATGAGAGCGTATTGGGCGTGGTTGGTGTCCTGGTACTCGTCGACGAGAACGTGGCGGAACCGCCGCTGGTAGAGGGCAGCCACCTTCGGGAACGCCCGGAACAGGAACACTGTCTCGCTGATCAGGTCGTCGAAGTCGAACGCGTTGGCCGAGCGCAGGGCGCGTGTGTAGCGCCGGAAGATCTCGAGGAACATGACCTCCTGCGGGTCACTCAGGTTGGCGTTCCTCGCGTAGCTCTCGACATCCGACAGCTCGTTCTTCAGGCGCGAGATCTTGCCGGAGGCACTCGAGACCGTGAAGCCCAGCGTGTCCGCGTCGAGTTCCTTGATGATGCGCTTGATCAGGGCGCGGGTGTCGCCCGAGTCGTAGATCGTGAAATTCGCAGTCTTGCCGATCGTCTCCGCCTCACGGCGCAGGATGCGCACGCACGAGGAGTGGAACGTCGAGATCCACATGCCCTCCGCCGCCTGGCCGACGATCGCGTTGACCCGCTCGCGCATCTCGGCGGCCGCCTTGTTCGTGAATGTGATCGCAAGGATCTGGCTCGGCCATGCCTCACGGCTTGCGATGAGACTCGCGATCCTGCGGGTGAGCACACTCGTCTTGCCGGAGCCTGCGCCAGCAACGATCAGGAGCGCCTGCCCACGGTACTCGACGGCCTCGCGCTGCTCGGGGTTCAACCCGTCGAGCAGCGCGTCGTGCGCGCTCGGCCCCGAACGCCCGCCGACGATAATGGGTGCGGTGCCGGCCGCTGGATCGTCCGGGTCAATGAGGATCGTCATGTCATGGACAATTTTAGTCGCGACCACCGGCATCGCGCGGTCAGAGGCCGTCCCGCGCCACGACCGCGAGGTCGGGGTGATCAGCGAACACGGCGTCGACGCCCGTCCTCATGATGAGACCGAATTGCCCGCGCCAGTCACCGAAGTCCGACTCCACCTCGCCGCGCCGGAAATTCGTGGCGAGGAAGGCATTCTCTGGCCGCAGCGTCCAGCCAAACACCTCGAGCCCGGCCGCGTGGGCATCGTCCACGAGGGTGGATGCCCCCGTCGCGTTTCCGGCGTCATCCAGCGCAAGCAGCATCGACGCGTCGACGCTCACTCCCTCGACGCGCTCCGCCGCCTCGGCCGCACCGAGGGAGTACAGGCCGATCTCCGTCACGTCATTCGAGTAGCCGGATGCCGCAGACCCATGGGCAGCGATGCGGTCAGCCGGAGCACCCTCGGTATCCAGCAGATAGACACGCTTACCGCGGTAGCCCCGCCGATAGAGCTTGCCGAGCACGGTCTTCTCGAAGCTCTCCACCGTCAGCGTCGGGCTGTCCCGCCAGCCCGAGGCCGCGAGTTCGTTCGAAACGAGTTCGTCGAGCGGCAGCCCGATCGACTCGAAGTATGTCGCGTGCTTGATCTCGGCGACGATGCCGAGCAGGCGGGCAGCGTCCTCTGATGCGCGGTCGACGATGTCGACGAGGTCGGCGAGCCGCAGGATCGGAAACATCCCGTCGAAGCTCGAACTCGACTGGCGGAGCTGCGCAAGCCGCTCGCGCGCACGCAGGGTCGAGAGTTCCGCCCACGTGAAGTCCTCGGTGAACCAGCCGGTCAACTCGATGCCGTCGACGAGCTTGGTGGTACGCCGGGCGGAGAACTCGGGATGCTCCGCGACATCCGTCGTACCAGATATCTCGTTCTCGTGGCGCAGCACGAGCACGCCGTCCCGCGTCGCGACGATGTCTGGTTCGACCGCATCCGCCCCGAGGGCGAACGCGAGTTCGTATGCCGCGCGAGTGTGTTCCGGACGATAGCCGCACGCTCCTCGGTGCCCGATGACCATGGGCAAAGGACGAGCACGCATGGGCCGATCCTAGCCAGCCTCACCCGGTTTGGGGCAACGCCGACACGGTTCCGGCTGGCAGACTCGGAGGGTGCCCGACGCTCACAGACCGCTTCGTACGCCCTGGGTTGAACCGACCTCGCAACGTGCCTTGCGGTGGGGACGCTATGAGGCGCGCTGGATCACAGGGCTCGCCTGCATCGTGCTCGGCACGGGAGTCGTGCAGCTGACCACCGCATACAGCCTCCCCTTCCTGCTGCTCGGCGCGCTCGCGCAGGCCGTCGGCTGGGCGACCATGCCCGCGTCGATGCCGCGGCGAGTGGTGGCGACGCTGCCCGCCATCGCGGCATCCATTCTCTTGCTGGCGCGCGGAGCATCCTTCACGGTGGTTTTCGTTGTGCTTCTCGCCGCGTGGCTGCTCGTCCGGCAACGCCCGGCGATCAGCTACCTCGTGGTCGTGCTTCCGTTCGTGGCGAGCCTGCTGCTCGCCAATGTCGTCACCGGATACAGCGACGCGTGGCTATCCATCGGAATAGCCGCACTCGTCGTGATCGCGTCGGCCTGGGTCGCTCGCTGGCTTGCGATGCTGGCTCCGCTGCGTCGCCGGAGCCCCGCCGCCGCATCGCCAGAACCCAGCAAGCTTTCAGCCGCTCCGTAGCGATACTCCACTAGATTGGGGGCTGAAGCAGCTTCGGCGGCTCGCCCGGCTCCCAATGAACAGAGGAATCATGGCACTCAACAACCCCGCCTTCTCACGGATCCCGGCTTTCCAGCCGGGGAGGACAACCGCCACCGCGGTTCCAACGCCGACCGCAGAGAGCCTGCAGGAGCTCTACGACGCGCCAACGGCAACCGCGATCGACACCGACCGCATGACCGTGGAAGACACCATCGTCAAGACCGCGGTGGGCTTCTTGGTGCTCGTTGCCGGCGGCGCCGTCGGCTGGATCTTCCCCGCCCTCGCCTTACCCGCGATGATCGTCGGCTTCGGGCTCGCACTCGTCAACATCTTCAAGAAGAAGCCGTCCGCCGCGCTCGTTCTTGCATACGCCGGCGTTGAGGGACTGTTCATCGGAGCAGTCTCCAGTTTCTTCGAGAGCATGTTCTCCGGGATCGTCATCCAGGCGGTTCTCGGCACGGTCGCGGTCGTCGGCGTCACACTCGCGCTGTTCGCGAGCGGCAAGATCCGTGCCTCCGCGAAGGCGACCAAGGTCTTCCTGATCGCGATGGTCGGCTACCTGCTCTTCTCGGTCCTGAACATCGTGCTCAGCATGACCGGCGTCGTCACCAACCCGTTCGGCCTGCAGGGCAGCGTGACCATCCTGGGCATACCGCTCGGACTCATCCTGGGTGTGCTCGTCGTCATCATGGCTGCGTACTCGCTCGTTCTCGACTTCGACTTCATCAAGCAGGGCGTCGCCAACCGGGTGCCGCGCGCATACGGCTGGACCGGCGCGTTCGGCATCATGGTCACGGTCGTCTGGCTGTACCTCGAAATCCTGCGGATGTTCGCGATCGCGCGTAACTAGCGGTTACGCCAGCACCAGGCAAACGAGAGAAGGGCCGTCCATCGGGCGGCCCTTCTCTCGTATCTGTCGCCTCTGCGGCTACTCCCACTCGATCGTTCCCGGTGGCTTCGACGTGACATCGAGCACGACCCGGTTGACGCCGGACACCTCATTGGTGATGCGGTTCGAGATCCTGGCAAGCAGGTCGTATGGCAGGCGCGTCCAGTCAGCGGTCATCGCATCCTCGCTCGAGACGGGGCGCAGCACGATCGGGTGCCCGTAGGTGCGCCCGTCGCCCTGCACTCCGACCGAGCGCACATCGGCGAGAAGCACGACGGGGCACTGCCAGATCTCGTTGTCGAGACCGGCGGCGGTCAGCTCGGCGCGCACGATGGCATCCGCCTCGCGCAGCAGGTCGAGGCGCTCGGCCGTGACCTCGCCCACGATGCGGATGCCCAGCCCTGGGCCGGGGAACGGCTGACGTCCCACGATCGCCTCTGGCAGACCGAGCTCGCGGCCGATCGCGCGAACCTCATCCTTGAACAGGGTCCGCAGCGGCTCGACGAGCTCGAACTGCAGGTCCTCGGGGAGCCCGCCCACGTTGTGGTGGCTCTTGATGTTTGCCGTTCCCGTACCGCCACCCGATTCGACGACGTCCGGGTAGAGCGTGCCCTGCACGAGATACCGGATGGGGTCGCCATCCGCCGCCGCCTCTGCGATGAGGTCGACCTGTGCCTTCTCGAACGTTCGGATGAATTCGCGACCGATGATCTTGCGCTTGGTCTCCGGGTCGCTCACGCCGGCGAGGGCATCCAGGAACTGGGCCTCTGCGTCGATCGTGACGAGGCGGACACCCGTCGCTGCCACATAGTCCTCCTCGACCTGGCGGCGCTCGTCCTGCCGCAACAGGCCGTGGTCGACGAAGACGCATACGAGTTGGTCGCCGACGGCCTTGTGCACAAGTGCGGCAGCCACTGCCGAGTCGACGCCACCGGAAAGCCCGCAGATGACCTTGCCCGTGCCCACCTGGGCCTGGATCGCCGCAACCTGGTCTGCGATCACGTTGCCGCTGTTCCAGTCTGCTGGGATGCCCGCCGCCCGGTGCAGGAAGTTCTCCAGGACCCGCTGGCCGAACTCGGTGTGCTTCACCTCTGGATGCCACTGCACGCCATACAGGCGCCGCTCGCCGTTCTCGAACGCGGCGACGGGTGTGGCTGCGCTCGACGCGAGCACCGAGAAGCCCTCTGGCGCGCGCGATACGGAGTCACCGTGGCTCATCCAGGTGGTCTGTTCCTGCGGCTGGCCGCCGAGGAGCACGCCGCCGTCGGCGACGGTGACATCCGTCGCCCCGTACTCACGCTGACCCGTGTGAGCCACCTCGCCGCCGAGTGCGGTCGCCATGACCTGGAAGCCGTAACAGATACCGAGCACCGGGATGCCGAGTTCGAGGATGCCGCGATCGAGCTGCGGCGCACCCTCCTCGTACACGCTCGACGGGCCGCCGGAGAGCACGATGCCGGCTGGGCGCTTCTCGGCAACCTCGGCCGCCGTGATCGTGTGCGGCACGATCTCCGAGTAGACACTGGCCTCACGCACGCGGCGCGCGATCAGCTGGGCGTACTGTGCGCCGAAATCGACGACGAGAACCGGACCGGTTAGGTGCTCCGTTGTGTTCGATGGCGCTGTCGTGTTCGGCTGCTCGCTGCTAATGGGATGCCTCCACCAGGGTCGCTGCTTCGGCCTCGCGGCTGGCCAGGTAGGCCTTCACCTCGCGGTTGATGCGGGCTTCGACGAAGAACGACAGGAACGGGATGACGCCACCGAGCGCGATCGTCACGAACCGTACGGCATTCCACCGCATCAGGCTCCAGAGCCGGAAGTCGGAGAAGAGGTACAACACGTACAGCCAGCCGTGTGCGATCAGAATGCCGGTGCTGACGTCGACTCCCGTCGGCGGCACGACGGAGGCGACGGGCACGAACGCGACGGCGCCGTAATTGCTGAACGCGAACAACTGGTAGCCCATGCCGTACTTGACGATCATCTCCACGCAGAGGAGCAGCAGCATGATGCCGGTGATGTATGCACACACCTGGTAGAGCCGAAGCGACCCTCGTATCTTGGGGAACGCTTCGGGCTTGGGAGCGAGGGCCATGATCTTATTCTACTTTCCCGAGCAGAGCCGCCGACTCGCGCTCCAGCTCGCGCAATTCGTCTTCTTTCTCCTTGGCATCCTTCACCAGCCGGTACCAGAAGAAGACCGCGAAGCCGGCGAAGATCGCCCACTCGGCCGCGTAGAAGATGTTGAGCCAGTTGACGGTCTGCTGCTGGATCGGCGGCGGGGAATCGATCGCGACGAGCCCGGCCGGCGGGACCTTCTGCACGACGTATGCCTCATAGACAGCGGTGTGGTCGACGCCGGTCCACAGGTTGTACAGCGCCGCGACCGACATGTCCTTCATCACCTTCGGGTCCCCCTTGGGGTCAGGCACCGTTGGCGCCTCGGTCGGCAGGAGCCGTCCGACGATGGTCTGCTCGGTGGCCGGCTCGTTTGCGAGTTGGGCCAAGACCCTCGTGGCGGTCGCCTTGTCGGCCGCCCATCCGCGCGCAACCGCGAGCGCGACGGGCGGGCCGCCGGCATCCGTACCGGCCACCGTTGCGTGCGCGACGACCCAGTACCCGGCGACGCCCTTGTTGAGGCGACCCTCGAGCAACTGGTAGTCGCTCGGGGTGAACGACGCGGTGACGGTCACGAGCTGGCCGATCGACGCATCAAGGATGGGCCCCGACGGCTTGGCGGCGCTGGCGAGTGGCACGGTGGACTCGGTCTGCGTCTCCGACACCGTGCCGGAGTCGATGGCGCGGGCCAGCTGCCACTGGCCGAGCCAGGCGAATCCCGCGGCGAGCGCCAGCGCGAGGAGCAGGGCGCCGATCCAGCGCGGGCGCAGCATCATGCGGAACAGTGTCGTCTCGACGCTGCTGGTGTTCTCGGTAATCGTCACTCCTGCTTTCGGTCACCATTGGTGTCTGGCTGTTGCATCGCCTGCTCGACCACGCGGTCGACGGCGTGCCTCGTCTCGACATCCGATCCGGATCCTGGTTCCGCTGTCGCAGCCTCAACGAGGGCGATCTCCTCATCGAGCATGGGATCGCGCCCCTTGAGGCGCGAGCTCTTCTTTGTGCGGAGGATCACGCCTCCAATCCTCTCCGAATTTGCTGAGAGAAGCGGACCGAGAACGGCCATGATGAGCACGTACAGGCCCGCGAACGGCTCGAGACGCTCGTCGAGCCCCGCGCCAATCGCGAGCGTCGCGAGGATGAGCGTGAACTCGCCTCGGTTCATCAGGATAGCTGCTGCGTTGATGCCGGCCTGCACGCCCAGGGTGTGCAGCCACGACACGAGTTGCCCGGCCACGACGTTGAGCACCACCGTCATGAGCACCGCGAGCAGGACAACGCCGATCACGCGAGGGAACTCGGCGACGTTGAGAACGAGCCCGAAGTTGAGGAAGAAGAACGCGGCGAACACGTCGCGCAGGGGAACGGCGACCCGCTCGATCCTGGGCCGGTACCGGCTCGCCGCCAGGACGAGCCCGATCAGGAAGGCACCGATCGCGGTCGTTACGCCGATCAGCTCGCCGATCCCGGCGAAGAGCACCGCGAGCCCGAAGAACAGGATCGTGAACAACTCGTCGTCCTTCGTGCGGATGATCCGCGACACGACACGGCCGCCCCAGCGTGCAATCGAGAACATGATGATGAGGAAGAGGAATGCCACCGTGAGCTGGAGCACGATCGGCCACGGCTCGGTCTTGCCGCTGAGCACGACAGACACGATCGCGAGGTAGACCGCGATGAAGATGTCGCCGACCACCGTCACGCCGAGGATCATCGGAGTTTCGGTGTTGGCCAGTCGACGCAGCTCGATCAGCAGTTTCGTGATGATTGCGCTCGAGGATGTCCCGGTCATGCCGGCGATGACCAGAGCTTCGCGCGTGCCCCAGCCCACCATGATCCCGAACAGGAACCCGGCGCCGACATTGAGGATGATGTACGAGCCGCCCGAGATCAGGAGCTTCTTCGCGTCGCCGAAGAATTCATCCTGGTCGAATTCGAGGCCAAGGCTGAACAGCAGCAGGATGAGCCCAAAGATCGCGATGAGCTCGATGTAGCTCGCGTTGACAGTGAGTGGGAACCAATGGGTCTGGGGGCTCGCGAGCAGGCCGACCAGCATGTAGATGGGAATCGCGGGAAGACCCACCAACTTGCCGAGCCGCCCCAGGACGTATGCAACGAGCAGGAGCAGGCCGAGAACGATGAGGTCTTCGCCGAGATGCATGGCTATCCCCCGGGCGGTGCGTCGTCGGCCGAGTTGGCCGAGGCCCTGACTGGTAGTTCTCCGGTACGGAAGAAGTGGAACGCCTTGGCGACCTTGTCTGGCGATCCGGCGACGACGAGCGTGTCCCCGGGGAACACCTTGAAGTCTGGTGCGGGTGCCGGGTTCGCCGAGTCGCCGCGCACGACGGCGACGACGGTGAGGCCGACCAGGCCGCGCTCGATCGGGTTGCCGAGTTGCTGCCCTGCGATGTGGTCGTCGTAGTCGACGGTGAACCAGTCGATGCTGAGGCCGGGAATCTGGTCGAGTGCGGTGAGAGATTCGGTGATCTGCGTTCCGCCGAGCAACTCGGCGAGCGTGTGCGCCTCGTCCTCGTTCAGGCGCAGGGAGACCTTGGTGACATCCGCGCCGTCGCCGTCATCGGAGAACGTGATCAGGTCGCTGTGGCCGGAGCGGTGGGCGATCACGCCCACCTTGCCGCCGTCATCCGTCACGAAAGTGTGCAGCACACCGACCCCGGGAAGCTTGACCCGCCGAACGTCCACCATCGTCACGTCTCCAAAGAAGTTGGGGCAGTGGTCCAATCCTACCGAACGCTCATCGGCCGGTCGGGGGGCGATCCCCCGCGCGGTCGGGCCCATTGACGTCGGGCGCCTCGAGGCGGATCCGGTCTGCGGATGCGTCATCCGGCTGCTCCTGGCTGGCCCGCTCGGCCGCCACCCGCTTCACGTAGAAGGCCACCTCGCGCTCCTCGCGCGCAGCGTCCCAGCCGAGCACGCCGGCCATGAGCCTCGCGGCGACCGGGGCGGCGGAGACACCGCGATCCCAGGCCTCGATCGAGATGCGCGTGCGGCGGGCGAGCACGTCGTCGAGGTGCAGCGCACCCTCGTGCGATGCCGCGTAAACGACCTCGACGGCCAGGTAGTCGTCGGCGCCCGGCAGCGGCTCTGCAAGCTCCGGCCGCGTGCGGATGAGGGCGAGCAGCTCATCCGCGAGCGTGCCGTAGCGGTTGAGCAGGTGTTCGATCCTGTCCGGGTGCAGCCCGTTCCTGGCCGCGATCCTCGCTCGCCTGTTCCAGGCGGCCTGGTAGCCCTCCGCTCCCACGAGCGAGATCTCCTGCGTCGTGCTCGACGGAATCTTGCCGTCGAGGGCATCGACCGCCGCGTCGATCGCATCCTTCGCCATGACCCGGTACGTCGTCCACTTGCCGCCCGCGATGACCACGAGACCCGGAACCGAGTGCGCAACGAGGTGTTCACGCGACAGCTTGGAGGTCTGGTCGGACTCTCCTGCGAGCAGGGGTCGGAGCCCCGCGTAGACGCCTTCGACGTCCTCTCGGGTCAGCGGGACGCTGAGCACGGAGTTGACATGTTCGAGCAGGTAGTCGATATCCGCGGCCGTCGCCGCAGGATGCGCCTTGTCGAGATTCCAGTCGGTGTCTGTCGTGCCGATGAGCCAGTGCCTGCCCCACGGAATCACGAAAAGCACGCTCTTCTCCGTGCGCAGCAGGAGCCCCATCCGCGATTGGAAGCGGTCACGCGGCACGACGAGGTGCACGCCCTTGGAGGCCCGCACCTTGAACTGGCCGCGCTCGCCCACCATGGCCTGGGTGTCATCCGTCCACACGCCCGTGGCGTTCACCACCTGCTTCGCCCGGATCTCGAATCGTTCACCGGAGTGCAGGTCGTGCGCCTTCACACCGACCACGCGCTCACCGACCTTGATGAAGCCCTCGACGCGCACCCGGCTGGCGACGTGCGCGCCATAGTGCGCGGCGGTCCGCACGAGGTTGGCGACGTAGCGTGCGTCATCCACCTGCGCGTCGTAGTAGGTGATGCCGCCGACCAGCGCACCGTCGGCGAGGCTCGGGATAGCTTTCAGCACCTGACGCTTGGAGAGGTGGCGGTGGCGGGGAACGCCGGGCGGGCGCCCGCCCGTGTACGAGAAGAGGTCGTAGAGAAGCATTCCGGCACCGACATATGCGCGCTCGATGAAGCGTCGCTTGAGCGGATACAGGAAGCGCACGGGCTTGACCAGGTGCGGCGCGATGCGCTGCAGCAGGAGGCCGCGTTCGATGAGGGCCTCGCGCACGAGGCGGAAGTCGAGCTGTTCCAGGTAGCGGATGCCGCCGTGCACGAGCTTCGACGACCTGCTCGAGGTGCCAGACGCCCAGTCACGCGCCTCCACGAGACCGACGTTCAAACCGCGAGTGACAGCATCCAGAGCGCTGCCCGTGCCGACGATGCCGCCGCCCACGACGAGCACATCGAGCTCGACCTCGGCGAGCGCCTTGATCGCGGCCGATCGTTCGGCCGGACCCAGCCTGGACGGGTAGGAGACCGACTCCTTCGCCATGCCCTTCCTTTCCGGCCCGGTCGAGCGCGACCAGTCCGATTGCGTCTAGTGGGAGCCGTAGGGCGCGAGGACGACCTCGATGCGCTGGAACTCCTTGAGGTCCGAATATCCGGTCGTGGCCATCGACCGGCGCAGCGCGCCGACCAGGTTGGCCGTGCCTTCGGCCACGGGTGACGGGCCGTAGAGGATGTCTTCGAGCGGCGCGATCTGGCCGACCTGCACGCGATTGCCGCGCGGGAACTGCGCGTGGTACGCCTCAGCGCCCCAGTGCCAGCCCTGGCCAGGCGCATCCGTCGCACGCGCGAGCGTCGAGCCGAGCATGACCGCGTCTGCACCACACGCGATGGCCTTGACGATGTCGCCGGAGTTACCCAGGCCGCCGTCGGCGATGACGTGCACATAACGACCGCCGGACTCATCCAGATAGTCACGGCGAGCGCCCGCGACATCCGCCACCGCAGTTGCCATCGGAGCGTGGATGCCGAGGGTCGCGCGCGTGGTCGACGCCGCACCACCACCGAACCCGACGAGCACGCCAGCGGCCCCCGTGCGCATGAGGTGCAGCGCTGCCGTGTACGTGGCCGCACCGCCAACGATGACGGGAACGTCGAGCTCGTAGATGAACTTCTTGAGGTTGAGGGGTTCGAGCTTCTTCGACACGTGCTCGGCCGACACGGTCGTGCCGCGGATGACGAACAGGTCGACGCCCGCCTCGATCACCGTCTTATAGAGCTCCTGCGTGCGCTGCGGCGACAGGGCGCCGGCGACCGTCACGCCGCCCGCGCGGATCTCGGCCAGGCGCTCCGTGACGAGCTCGGGCTTGATCGGCTCCGCGTAGATCTGCTGCATGCGCGCCGTCGCCTTCTCGGACGGGAGCTCGCGGATCTCAGCGAGCAGCGGCTCAGGGTCGACGTAGCGCGTCCACAGGCCTTCGAGATCGAGCACGCCGAGCCCGCCGAGCTGGCCCATCATGATCGCGGTGGTGGGCGAGACGACGGAGTCCATGGGCGCGGCAATGAACGGGATGGAGAACTGGTACGCGTCGATCGACCAGGTGACCGAGACGTCTTCGGGGTCGCGCGTGCGGCGGCTCGGCACCACTGCGACGTCGTCAAAGGCGTAGACGCGGCGGGCGCGCTTGGCTCGCCCGATCTCAATCTCCATACTCACTGTGCCAGTCTAGGGCCGCACTTGAGGCATGCTGGATGCGTGATCGAGGTACACGCTGAGCCCCTGCAGTCGCTACGGGAACGCACGAGCGAGAAGTGGCGCGCGTACCCGGAGGACGTCATCCCCCTCTTTGTCGCCGAGATGGACTACCCCCTCGCCGAGCCGATTGCCGAGGCGCTTACCGAGGCGGTGCGCCGCTCCGACACCGGATACGCGCGGCCGGGCGGCGAGCTCCCTCGCGCGTTCGCTGACTTTGCCGCGCGCCGCTGGGGCTGGCAGGTCGATCCGGCCCAGGTCACGACCACGGCGGACGTGGCCGTCGTCGTCGTGGAGGCGCTGCGCCTGGCCATTCGGCCGGGCGATGGTGTGGTCATCAACACTCCCGTCTATCCGCCGTTCTTCGACTTCGTGCCAGAGGCGGGTGGACGCATCGTCGAGGTGCCCCTGCTGCAGAATGCCGCGGGCTGGTCCATCGACCTCGACGGCGTCGAGCGCGCGTTCGCAGCTGGCGCCCGCGCGTACCTGCTGTGCAATCCGCACAACCCGCTCGGGCATCCACACCCGGCCGACCAGCTCGCCGCCGTCGCCGAGCTGGCCGCTCGCTACGGCGTCACGGTCGTGAGTGACGAGATCCACGCTCCGCTCACGCTCTCGGACGGGGTCTTCACGCCGTTCCTCAGCGTTTCGGATGCCGCGCGCGAGCACGGCATTGCCGCGGAGTCGGCGAGCAAGGCCTGGAACCTGGCGGGCCTCAAGTGCGCGATGTTCGTGACCGCCGGCGAGCGGATGTCGCGCCTGCTCGCTACCCTCCCCGAGAGTGTGCGCTACCGCACCGGCCTCTTCGGCCAGATCGCGAGCGCTGTCGCCTTCGCGGAGGGTGAGGAGTGGCTGGATGGCGCAATCCGCGCACTCGAACGCAATCGCGACGCGCTCACGACGCTGCTCGCCGAGAAACTTCCCGGCGTCGGATACCTCGCTCCGCGCGCGAGCTACCTCGCCTGGCTCGACTTCCGCGCGCTGGGCTGGGGCGACGACCCGAGCATCCGCGCACTGGAGAGCGGTCGTGTCGCGCTGAGCTCCGGTCCCATGTTCGGCACACAGGGCGCGGGTTTCGCGCGCCTGAACTTCGCGTGCTCCCCCGAGGTGCTCGGCGAGGCCGTCGACCGACTGGCGGGCGCCTAACCGCGGTATTCGCGGGCGTTAGTACCGCGAGTCTGCGAATCTAACCGCGATAGTTGGGCGCCTCGACCACCATCTGGATGTCGTGCGGGTGCGACTCCTTGAGCCCGGCGGCCGTGATGCGGACGAACTTACCGCGTTCCTTGAGCTCGGGGATCGTGCGGGCACCGACGTAGAACATCGACTGCCGCAGGCCGCCGAGGAGTTGGTACGCGACCACGGAGAGCGGGCCGCGGTACGGGACCTGGCCCTCGATCCCCTCGGCGATGAGTTGCTCGTCGCTCGGGACATCCGCCTGGAAGTAGCGGTCCCGCGAGTACGAGGTCTTCGTGCCGCGCGTCTGCATTGCACCGAGCGAGCCCATGCCGCGGTATTTCTTGTACTGCTTGCCGTTGACGAAGACGAGCTCGCCAGGGGACTCGTCCGTGCCCGCAAGCAGCGAGCCGAGCATGACCGTGTCAGCACCGGCGACGAGGGCCTTGGCGATATCCCCGGAGTACTGAAGGCCGCCATCTGCAATGAGGGGAACGCCGGCAGCATGAGCCGCGTGCGAAGCCTCGTACACGGCCGTCACCTGCGGGACTCCGACGCCGGACACGACGCGCGTCGTGCAGATCGAGCCGGGCCCGACGCCGACCTTGATGGCATCGGCACCCGCGTCAATGAGCGCCTGGGCGCCGCTGCGCGTTGCAACGTTGCCGCCGATCACGTCGACGTGCGCCGCCGCCGGGTCGGACTTGAGGCGACGGATGATGTCGAGAACGCCCGCGCTGTCTCCGTTGGCAGTGTCGACAACGATGAGGTCGACACCCGCGTCGACCAGCGTCATGGCGCGATCCCAGGCGTCGCCGAAGAATCCGATGGCCGCGCCAACCCGCAGGCGGCCCTCGTCATCCTTCGTCGCGTTCGGGTACTTCTCGCTCTTGTCGAAGTCCTTGACGGTGATGAGGCCGCGCAGCTTGCCCGCTTCGTCGACGAGGGGGAGCTTCTCGATCTTGTGCTGCGCGAAGATTGCGACGGCCGCATCCGGGTCGATTCCCACGGGGGCTGTAATGAGGGGCTGACGCGTCATGACATCGCGCACGCGAGTCGTCGACATCTCGAACTGGGAGACGAAGCGCATGTCGCGGTTGGTGATGATGCCGACGAGGGTGCCATCTGCCTCGATCACGGGAAGGCCGCTGACGCGGAACTGGCCGCAGAGCGCGTCCACTTCGGCGACGGTCGCATCCGGCGAGGTCGTGACGGGGTTGGTGATCATGCCCGATTCCGAGCGCTTGACCTTGTCGACGTGTGCGGCCTGGTCATCGATGGAGAGGTTCCGATGCACGATGCCGATGCCGCCCTGGCGTGCCATCGCGACGGCCATGCGCGACTCGGTCACGGTGTCCATCGCGGAGGAGAGCAGGGGCGCGGCGACAGTGATCCGCTTGGTCAGGCGCGAGGAGGTGTCCGCTTCGCTGGGGATCACATCCGTGTGGTTCGGAAGTAGCATCACGTCGTCGTACGTGAGTCCGATGAAACCGAAAGGATCTGCCTGATCCATGTCACCCCTTATGCGTTGTGGTGGTGCGGGTCATCCGCCCGCCATCAGCGCCACGGATATTCAATGTTAACCGGTCGCGGCGGCGTCTATTCCACGACCGGAACCACGGCCTCGGTGGAGCCGTTCAAGGCGCGCCGCGTGCCCCTGGCAGCGATGATCATGTCGACCGTGAGGATCAGCAGCGACAGCCACACGATGGCGAACCCGACCCAGCGCTCGACCGGCATCGCCTCGTGCAGGATCACGACGCCCACGAAGAACTGGATGAACGGGGCGAAGTACTGGATGAATCCCATGTAGACGAGCGGAAGTCGGCGCGAGGCAGAGGCGAAGAAGAGGAGCGGAACCACGGTCACCACGCCGGAGGCCGCCAGCAAGATCGTGTGCCACACGCTGATCGTCCCGATCGTGATGCCGACGGTCGCGCTGACGACGATCAGCTGCACGATCGCGACCGGCGTGAGCCACATGGTCTCGAGGGTGAGGCCGGAGACGGCATCCACCGCACCGCCGACGCGCTTCTTGATGAGACCGTAGAAGCCGAACGAGAACGCGAGAAGGAACGCGATCCACGGCAGGGATCCGTAGCCGACCGCGAGCACCGCCACCGCGACGACGCTGACGCCCACCGCCACCCATTGGGCGACGCGCAGGCGCTCGCGCTGCACGACAACGCCGAGAAAGACGGTGACGATCGGGTTGATGAAGTAGCCGAGCGCCGCTTCCACGACGTTGCCCGTCACCGTGGCGAACACGTAGGTCTGCCAGTTGACGTAGATCAACGCGCCGGCGACGCCCATCGTGAACAGCACGCGCTTGTCGGTCAGGAGCGCACCGAACGTGCGCCATGCGCGCGTCACAGTGAGCAGGATGGCGCAGAACACCAGCGAGAACAGCACGCGCCAGCCGACGATCTCGAACGCGCTGGCCGGTGCGAGCGAGAGGAAGTAGACCGGCAGGATGCCCCACAGCACGTACGCCGAGATGGCGAAGATCAGCCCGGAGCGCTGACGTTCGGCGAGCGGCTTGGCCGCAGCGGTGGCGGTGGCGGGCTGCTCGGTTTCACTGTCAGGCACTCAGAGATCATACGCGTGTGCCCGCATCCGGTGGGCATGCAAAAAGCCCGGATGCGTAAGGCATCCGGGCTTTCTGTAGGTGGTGTCGCTAGCGGACGACCACAGCGAGAACGTCGCGAGCGGAGAGAACCAGGAGGTCCTCGCCACCGAACTTGACCTCGGTTCCGCCGTACTTGGAGTAGATCACCTTGTCGCCGACGGCAACGTCGAGCGGGATGCGGTTGCCGTTGTCATCGATGCGACCGGGTCCAACGGCCACGACCTCGCCCTCCTGCGGCTTCTCCTTAGCGGTGTCCGGGATGACGAGACCGGAAGCAGTGGTCTGCTCAGCGTCGACCTGCTTGATAACGATGCGATCCTCGAGCGGCTTGATGGAGACCGACACGGTTGACCTCTTTCTTGACTAAAAAGACTGGAGTTAGCACACTCACACCGAGAGTGCTAAGTCGAGTTTAGGGCTTGCTCTGGCACTCACGCAACGTGAGTGCAAGCCCGGCGAAAAGCCTGGCGTGGGCTACCGTGGGGACATGCAAAGGTCGGAACTGGTGGAACTGCTGTCGCCAGAGGGACTTCGCCTGCTCGACTCACTCCCGCCGTACCGGTCAGCGGGCGACGTCATGCGGATCGTGAGTGACCTGCGCAAGGCGGGGCATCCGGCCGGTCTCGTCGCGACGGTGCTCACGCAGTCGAAACTGCGCGCGAAAGCCGAGGCCAAGTTCGGCGATTTCGCGACGCGCATGCTCTTCACAGAGGCCGGGCTCGAGCAGGCAACCCGGTTGCGTGTGGCAGCGCTGCACGCCGGCCGGTTCGGCGCGGCGGGGTTTCGTCGTGTCGCCGATCTCGGCTGCGGCATCGGCGGCGACGCCATGGCCATGGCCGCGATCGACCTCGATGTGACGGCGGTGGATGCCGATGAGGTGACCGCGACGATCGCAAGCTACAACCTTGCCCCCTTTCCCAACGCGCGCGTGCTGCACGGGACCGCCGAGACCGCGGACCTCCGCGACGTGGATGCCGCCTTCCTCGATCCGGCGCGGCGCACGTCCGGGCACTCGGACACCGCCCGGCTGACCGATCCGAGCGACTACTCTCCGTCGCTTGACTTCGTCTTCGATCTCGCCACGCGCCTCCCCGTCGGCGTCAAGCTCGGCCCGGGGCTCGATCGTGACCTCATCCCCGCCGGCGCGGAAGCCCAGTGGATCTCGGTCGACGGGCAGCTCGTCGAGATGGGGCTGTGGTTCGGTGCATTGGCGAGGCCGGGCATCCGCCGTGCCGCGCTCGTTCTCGGCGCCACGGGCACGGCCGAGCTCACGGCCGATGCCGACAGCGCCGACGCCGAGGTCGGGCCGCTCGGCGAGTACATCTACGAACCGGATGGCGCGGTCATCCGCGCGCGCCTGATCGGCGATCTTGCGCGAGACCTGGACGCCCGGATGCTCAGCGAGGGCATCGCGTACCTCACCGCCGACGCACCCAGCCCGACGCCCTTCGCAACGGGCTTCCGCGTGCTGGAGACGCTGCCCGTGCACGAACGCGACCTCAAGCGCGCCCTGCGTGAGCGCGGCATCGGCACGCTCGAGATCAAGAAGCGGGGCGTGGATGTCGACCCCGCCACACTGCGCAAGCGGCTGTCGCTGAGTGGCCGGGAGAGCGCGACCCTCGTGCTCACGCGCGTCAATGGCCGGCACAGCGCGCTCCTCGTCGAGCGGATCTGACCGCGAGCGGCCGCGCGGCCCGCGCCGCGACATCCGCAGGGCGCCCGCACAACAGAAAACGGGCCGGCCTCCGAAGAGGGCGGCCCGTCCTGCCAGAGCGCCTAAGGGACGTTGTACGTGCCGAGGCTCGCGGCTGTAGCGAACAGGATGATCAGGAGGATGATCGCGATCACGCCGACGGCAAGGCCGACGAAGCCGGTGATGATGCCCGTCAGCCAGAAACCCTTCGCTGCCGGCTCCTTCGACTTGCCGATGAAGCCGAGCACGATCGCGGCGATCGAGAAGATCAGACCCCAACCGAAGAACGAGCTGAGCACGCCGATGATCCCTGTGATAAGCGAGATGATGCTCAGCACCGGGGCTTTCGCTGCCGGGGCCGTCGCATACGGCTGACCGTACGGGGCCGCCGGCTGGCCGTACGGGGCTGCCGGCTGGCCTGTCGGCTGGCCGTACGGCGGGGGCGGCGGGGCCGCTGCTGCGGGCGGCGCGGGCGGCACGGGCGCCGCGGGTGGAACGGGTGCCGCGGGTGGAACGTCGGAGTTGTCCGGTTCGCTTGGAACGTTTGGATCAGTCATAAGACCAATCTCCTTTCACTTCGTAAGGCGGAACCGGCTCGTCTCGCACCCACGAACCCGGTGACTGGTGGTAGAGCTCGGACCTCAGGATGCTTCAGACGAACAAATGCCGTAGCGAGGCCATAGTGGCACCGGGTCAGGCGGGTGTCAATGGACTCACACGAGCGTCAATTTGACTCGCCGGAGCGGCGAGACTACGAAACGACCTGGATCAGGGTCACCGGCAAGGTCGAGTCGGCGCCGAAATGCAGCGTCGACGGTTCGTGCCCCGCCGTGATCAGTTGTGCGGCGAGCGCCGCGATCATGGCCCCGTTGTCGGTGCAGAGCGAGAGTGCCGGGATGCGCAGCGCAATCCCCGCCGCGGCGGTGCGCTCCTCCGCGACCTGCCGGAGCCGAGCGTTCGCGACGACCCCGCCGCCGAGCAGCAGGCGGGGCACGCCGAAGTCGGCGCATGCCGCGACCGCTTTCGAGATGAGCACGTCGACGACCGCCTCGCGGAAGCTTGCCGCGACATCCGCGACCGGAACCGGCTCGCCGGCATCCTGCCGCTGTTCGACCCAGCGCGCGACGGCCGTCTTGAGTCCGGAGAACGAGAAATCGTAGCGGTGCGCCGCCATATCCTTGGGCTGGCTGAGCCCTCGGGGGAACCGGATCGCACGCGGGTCACCGGATGCCGCGACGCGGTCGATCTGCGGACCTCCCGGATACGGCAGCCCGAGCACACGCGCGACCTTGTCGAATGCCTCGCCGGCCGCGTCGTCGATCGTCTCGCCGAGCAGCTCGACATCGGACACGAGGTCGCGCACAAGCAGGAGCGACGTGTGCCCGCCAGAGACGAGGAGTGCGATCGTGGGGAGATCGATGGCGTGACCCGGCCCGCCATGCGCGTCGAGCAGGTCTGCGCCCACGTGTCCGACCAAGTGATTGACCGCATAGATGGGCTTGTCGAGCGCGACAGCGAGCGCCTTCGCTGCCCCCACGCCGACCATCAGCGCACCGGCCAGGCCGGGACCGCTGGTCACGGCGATCGCGTCCACGTCGGCGAGCTCGATGCCTGCGTCGGCGACGGCGGTCCGGATCGCCGGCCCGAGCGCTTCGAGGTGGGCGCGAGCGGCGACCTCTGGGACGACCCCGCCGTAGCGCGCGTGCTCGTCCATGGACGAGGCGATGGTGTTCGCGAGCAGGGTCGTCCCACGCACGATCCCAATCCCGGTCTCGTCGCAGGAGGTTTCGATCCCCAGCACAAGTGGTTCCGTGCGATTCATGCGTCGCCCTCCGCACGCTCTGTCACGGGGGCGGCCAGGACGAGACGCATGACCAGGGCGTCGATGTCGTCCGGCTGGTAGTACCGGGGCCGAATGCCCAGCTGGTCGAAGCCGAGCTCGCGGTACAGGTTCTGCGCAGCCGGATTGTCCGCGCGCACCTCAAGGAAAACCTCGGCGATCCCGCGCGTACGGGCCTCCGTGATGAGCTGGCGCATGAGCACACGGCCAAGACCATGGCGGCGCGCTGCCGGAGCGACCGCGATGGTCTGGATGTCGCCATCCTTCGCACGGGCCGGCGCAAGCATGCCGGCGTAGCCATCGATCTGCGCTGGTCGATCGGGCGGGAACGCGACGAGGTAGTAGCAGTTCGTACTGCGCAGCTCGCTGCGCATGGACTCGGCAGACCAGGCGTCAGTGAGAAAGATCGACGCTTCGAGCAGCATGATCGCGTCGAGGTCCGCCTCGGTCGCGCGCCGCAGCTGCCAGGTGAGGTCCGTCATCCGCTCACCCGCTTCGGCCCGTTCGAGAGGGTGACGTCCGGAGAGCGCAGGTACAGCGGCTCGTTGGCCGCGAACGGCCGGCCGTGCAGGAACAGGAACTCTGCGAGCATGCCAAGGGCACCGGCCGAGACCTCGGTCGTGTCGACCCGCTCGAGGGCGGAGTGCGGGACATCGTCGGGCTTGCAGAGGCCCGGGCCGTCCTCGCGGAGCGGGAGGCCGTGCTCGTCGACGCCGACGTATGCCGACCAGTACAGTTCGCGGCGTCGCGCGTCGGTGACCACGAGCATCCCGCCCTGGTGCCCTTTGGTGTACCGCTCGTACGCGATCGCGTCATGGCTGACGACCCTCACCACAGGCTTGTTTGCGCCGAGCCCGAACGCCCGGGCGGCCGCGATGCCCACGCGCAGCCCAGTAAAGGGGCCAGGCCCCATGCCGACGGCCACGCCCGAGAGCCGTGCGATTGCGATGCCCGCATCGTCGAGGCTGCCCTTGATCAGGTCGCCGATCACCTCGGCGTGCCTCATGGTGTCGGGCACCGATCGTTCGGAGAGCACTCCGCCATCACGATCCACGACGGCGACGCTTGAACCGGCGGAGGTATCGATGGCGAGCAGCACGGCTCAAGCCTACGTTCTTGCGCCGGTTGGGTAGGCCGCCCAGTGCGCTACTCAGCCGGCAGCTGACCGAGCCAGCGCGGGCCGTGGCCCGTGATGGTGACCGTGCGCGGTTCCGCCGCATCGAGGTCGTCGTCTGCGGCGGCATCCGCCACCCCGGATGCACCGGTAGGTCGTTCGATCACGACCTCGAGCCAGGATTCGGTGATGCCGTCCAGCATGCCAGCACCCCACTCGACGACGACGACCGAGCGAGCGAAATCGATGTCGAGGTCGTCGAGCTCCATCGCGCTACCGAGCCGGTACGCATCGACGTGCACGAGCGGTGCTCCACCGACGAGGCTCGGATGCGTGCGCGCGAGCACGAAAGTCGGGCTCGTCACCGGCCCGCGCACCTGCAGTCCGTGGCCGATGCCGCGGGTGAGCGTGGTCTTGCCCGCCCCGAGCGGCCCCGTCAGGACGACGAGGTCGCCTGGGCGCAGAGCGACCGCAAGTTCGCGTCCCAGCTCGCCCATGCCATCGGGCGTCGCGATGAGGCGCACATTCGTCGCACCGAGCTCCCCGGTCATCGAACGAAGCTGCGCGGCACGCGCCGACCGATTCGCGTGACGATCTCGTAGTTGATGGTGCCGCAGGCGGCTGCCCAGTCGTCGGCCGTCGGCACGCCCGCAGCAGGGTCGCCGAACAGCACGACCTCGTCGCCGACCGCGACCGGGTGCGAACCCACGTCGACGACGAACTGGTCCATGGCGACGCGCCCGCTGATCAGGAAGGTAGCGTCGTTGAGCGAAACCGCAGCACCGTTCGATGCGTGGCGTGGAATGCCATCGGCGTAGCCGAGCGGCACGAGCGCCAGCGTCGTCTCTCCCGTCGTGCGATAGGTGTAGTCGTACGAGACGCCGGTGCCGGCCGGGACCCGGCGCACTGCGGCGACGCGGCCACGCAGCGTCATGACGGGCGTCAGGCCCAGCTCCGCACTCGTGAGGTCATCGAACGGTGAGAGCCCGTAGATGCCGATCCCAAGACGCACCAGGTTGAAGCGGGCGGCGGGCATCCGTATTGCTGCGGCGGTCGAGGCGAGATGCGTGAGCTCGGGCACGATTCCGGATGCAGCGGCCGACGCGAGGCCACGCTCGAACAGCGCGAGGGCAGCGACATCGGCGGCGGGCGACGCGTTGGCGAGGTGGCTGAAGATCCCACGGACGGTCAGTTCACCGGTTTCGGCGAGCGCCGCGGCGAGCGCGAAAACCTCCACCCAGTCCGGCTCGGAGATGCCATTGCGACTCAGGCCGGTCTCGAGCTTGAGCTGGACGGACACCGGCACCGGATCTCCGCCCGACTCGGCGAGCCGTCGTTGCGCGTCCGCAACCGCGCGCAGCTGCGCAACCGAGGAAATCCCGATGTCGATGCGCGCAGCGATGGCGGGCGCGAAGTCCGCGTCCGGGTCATGCAGCCAGGCGAGGATCGGTGCGTCGATGCCGGCGGCGCGCAACTCCAGCGCCTCCTCGATGTCGGCGACGCCGAGCCAGTCGGCACCGCCCGCGAGCGCGGCGTTCGCGCACTCGACCGCGCCGTGACCGTACGCATTCGCCTTGACCACGGCCATCGTGTGTTCGGTGCCGATCATCCGGCGCAGCCGCTCGACGTTGTGCGCGAGCGCGGCGAGGTCGATGACCGCCTCGCGGAAGGCGGCGTCGGTCATGCGCCGGCTGCTTCGGCGACGACGAATGCGCAGGCCACACCGGCGTCGTGCGTCATCGACAGGTGGATCGAACCGATGCCGCGCGCCTTGACCGCGTCGGCCAACGCATTGTGCAGCGCGAATTCGGGGTTGCCGTGCGCATCCGCCACGATTTCGACGTCGTGCCAGCGCATGCCATCCGAACCGCCCAGCGCTTTGATCAGCGCCTCCTTGGCGGCGAAGCGGGCCGCGAGGGAGTGTGGCGAAAGCCCTCTTTCGCTTTCGGCGAACAATCGCTCGATGAGGGCCGGCGTGCGAGTGACTGCCCTGGTGAACCGCCCCAGGTCGACGACGTCGACGCCGATGCCCACGATCACGCCGACCCCGCTACTCGACCGTTACCGACTTGGCCAGGTTGCGGGGCTGGTCGACGTCGAGGCCCTTGGCCGTCGCGAGTTCCATCGCGAAGATCTGCAGCGGGATGACGGCCAGCAGAGGCTCGAACAGGGGTGCCGCGAGTGGAATCGGCACGACCTCGTCTGCGAAAGGGAGCACAGCGGCATCGCCCTGCTCGGCGATCGCGATGATCCTGGCGCCACGCGCGCGAATCTCCTGGATGTTCGAGACGACCTTCTTATGCATCTCGGCCGAACCGCGCGGACTTGGCACGATCACGAAGACGGGTTGACCGGGTTCGATCAGGGCGATCGGGCCGTGCTTGAGCTCACCGGCGGCGAAACCCTCGGCGTGGATGTATGCGAGCTCCTTGAGCTTGAGCGCGCCCTCGAGTGCGATGGGGTAGCCGACATGGCGACCGAGGAAGAGCACCGTACGGGTGTCCGACATCCATTTCGCAAGCTGCGCGATGCTCTCGGACGACTCGAGCACCCGCGCGAGCTTGTCCGGGATCGCGAGCAGCTCGGCGACGTGCTCCGCCTGGTCCGCCTCGGAGAGCGAGCCCCGCACGCGCGCGAGGTGGAGACCGAAGAGGTACAGCGCGGTGATCTGAGCCACGAAAGCCTTCGTCGAGGCGACGGCGACCTCCGGGCCCGCGTGCGTGTAGACAACGGCATCCGACTCACGAGGAATGGTCGCACCCTGCGTATTGCAGACCGAAATGACGCGGGCGCCCGCCTCGCGGGCGTATTTGACCGCCATGAGCGTGTCCATGGTCTCGCCCGACTGGCTGATCGAGATGACCAGCGTCGTCGGCGTGATCACCGGATCCCGGTAGCGGAACTCGTGGCTGAGCTCGACCTCGACGGGCACGCGCGACCACTTTTCGATCGCGTACCGGCCGACCTGCCCGGCGTACGCTGCAGTGCCGCAGGCGATGATCGTAATCCGCTCGATTCCCGCGAGCACGTCATCGCCGAACTTCTCGAGTTCCGGGATCACCACGCAACCACCGGCGATGCGCCCGCGCACCGTGTTCGCGACGGCGTCGGGCTCTTCGCTGATCTCCTTGGCCATGAAGCTCGACCAGCCGCCTTTTTCTGACGCCGCGGCATCCCATGCCACCTCGAACGCCTCAACCTCGACGGCGTTGCCGTCGAAGTCGGTGACCGTGACCTGGTTCGGCGTGATGGTCACGATCTGGTCCTGGCCGATCGCGACGGCGCGACGCGTGTGCTCGACGAATGCCGCGACATCCGAGCCGAGGAAGTTCTCACCGTTGCCGAGTCCGATCACGAGGGGAGAGTTGCGGCGCGCCCCGACGACCACCCCAGGCTCGTCCTGGTGCAGTGCAAGCAGCGTGAAGGCACCCTCGAGGCGTGCGACGACGCGGCGGAACGCCTCCTGGAGGCTGCCCGTCGCGCGGAACTCGCGGCCAAGCAGCACAGCGGCCACCTCGGTGTCCGTCTCGCTCGTGAAAGTGAAGCCCTCTGCGAGCAACTCGTCCTTCAGCGGGGCGAAGTTCTCGATGATCCCGTTGTGGATGACGGCAAGCCTGCCGTCATCGCCGAGGTGCGGATGCGCGTTGCGGTCGGTCGGTCCCCCGTGCGTCGCCCAGCGCGTGTGGCCGATGCCCGTGGTGCCGTTTGCCATGGGGTGTGCGGCCAGCTCGTCAGCGAGCACGGAAAGCTTGCCAGCGCGCTTGACGGTGTGCAGCTCACCCGCCGCGTCGACGATAGCGACGCCTGCGGAGTCGTATCCCCGGTATTCCAGTCGCTTGAGGCCCCCGAGGAGCACCTCGAGGCTTTTCTCACTGCCGACGTACCCCACGATTCCACACATGACGTTGATTTTAGATGGTGCGCATGTACGGCCGCGCATTCCCCGATATTTCCGAGCCTCTAAACTGGTCGCCTATGGCTGAGACAGGCGCAGATGCGGGTAGCGGTCAGACGTCGCCGTTTGTCGAGCTCAACCGGTCCGATTGGTCCGACCTCGCCGAATCGACGCACCTGCCGCTCAAGGAGACCGAGATCGTGCAGTTGCGCGGGATCGGCGATCCCCTCGACATGCGCGAGGTTTCCGAGGTCTACCTGCCGCTGAGCCGGCTCCTCAATCTCTATGTCGCCGGCACCAAGCAGCTGCACCGCGTGACGAGCGAGTTCCTCGGCGAGCGCGCCCAGAGCACGCCTTTCGTGATCGGCGTTGCCGGATCCGTCGCGGTTGGCAAGTCGACCATCGCGCGCCTCCTGCGGGAGCTGCTTTCGCGCTGGGAGGACACCCCGCACGTCGAGCTCGTGACCACGGATGGGTTCCTGCTGCCCAACGCCGAACTCGCCCGCCGCGGCCTCATGGAACGCAAGGGCTTCCCCGAGTCGTACGATCGCCGGGCGTTGCTGCGCTTCGTGACCGAGGTGAAGAGCGGCGCCGCCGAGGTTCGCGCGCCGTTCTACTCCCACCTCAGCTACGACATCGTCCCCGATGCCCAGATCGTCGTGCGCAGGCCCGATGTTCTCATCGTCGAGGGGCTCAACGTTCTCCAGCCCGCCGGCGGAGGCAACCGTCTCGCGGTGAGCGACCTGTTCGACTTCAGCATCTTCGTGGATGCCAGGACCCGCGACATCGCCTCGTGGTACGAGGAGCGCTTCCTCAAGCTCCAGCGTGGCGCGTTCACGAACCCCTCGTCATACTTCCACCGCTACGCGAGCCTCAGCGAGGAGGAGGCCAGGGCGCGAGCCGCGGAAATCTGGACGAGCATCAATGCGCCGAACCTGCTGCAGAACATCCGTCCCACGCGTTCGCGTGCCAAGCTCGTGCTTCGCAAGGACGCCGACCACACCGTGAGCTCGGTACTCCTGCGCAAGCTCTGACCGCGGCCTCGCCTCCGCAAGCCCTGACCGCGGCTTCGCCTCCGCAAGCCCTGACCGGCGGCCGGATGTCCTGCCTCATACGCAGGTGGCAGCCTTCCCGGCCGTTGCTAACTCAGGCTGCATCGGCAGAGACGGGGCCAAAATCGTCCGAGAACGACCGATGTGGCACGAATCCCTCCGATCCAGCCTGAGTTAGCCACGCGAAACCGGGCCGAGTCTCATCATTGGCGTGACCCAGGGCTGACCCGGTACGGCTTTGTACGGCTGGCCCAGTGCGGCTGCCCAGGCAGCACGACCCAGGGGCTGGAGCCGGGCCTGTTAGAGCCCGAGGCGCACGCGAACGACGTCCGCGAGTTCGTGGGCGAGCCGATCCGCGGTCGGCTGGTCCGCCGCTTCGACCATGACACGCACCAGGGGCTCTGTTCCAGACGGGCGCAAGAGCACGCGTCCGGATGCCCCGAGCTCGAGCTCGGCGTTGCGTACGGCCGCGGCGAGCACGTCATCGGTGTGAACGGCCTGATGGTTGACACCCTTGACGTTGACCATGATCTGCGGGTACACCGTCATGACCGAGGCGAGCTCGGCCAGCGACTTGCCCGTACGTGCCATCTCGCTCACGAGATGGAGGCCGGTCAGGATGCCGTCCCCCGTCGTCGCGAATTCGCGCATGATCACGTGCCCTGACTGTTCGCCACCAAGCGAGAAGTCGTGCTCGTTCATCTCTTCGAGCACGTAGCGGTCGCCGACCTTGGTCTGCACGATCGCGATGTCGCGCTCCTGCATGGCGACGCGGAGGCCGAGGTTGCTCATGACCGTCGTCACAAGCGTGCGATCGCGGAGGACACCGCGATCCGCCATGCCAACCGCGAGGATGGCCATGATCTGGTCGCCGTCGACGATGTTGCCGTTCCGGTCGACGGCAAGGCAACGATCGGCGTCGCCGTCGTGCGCGATTCCGAGGTCCGCTCCGTGCTCGACCACGGCGGCGGCAAGCTTGTCCAGGTGTGTGGATCCCACGCCGTCGTTGATGTTGATGCCATCCGGGTCGTCACCGATCACGGTGAGACGCGCCCCGGCATCCGCGAAGACGTCGGGTGAGACGCCGGCAGCGGCACCGTTCGCGCAATCGAGCACGACATGGATGCCGTCGAGCCGGTGCGGAAGGCTTGCCAGCAGGTGAAGGACGTAACGATCCTCGGCATCCGAAAAACGACGGATGCGCCCGACACCGGCGCCCGTCGGAGCGAGCTTGGGCGACGTGAGCGCGGCCTCGATGCGGTCCTCGACGACGTCGGGAAGCTTGTGGCCTCCGCGCGCGAAGATCTTGATGCCATTGTCCGGCGCAGGGTTGTGCGACGCGGAGACCATGACCCCGAAGTCGGCGTCGATGTCCGCAATCAGGAATGCCGCGGCCGGGGTCGGGATGACGCCGGCATCAAGCACGTCGATACCGGAACTCGCAAGTCCTGCCGCGACAGCGGACGCAATGAACTCACCGGAGACGCGTGGATCGCGAGCGACGACGGCGACCGGGCGCTTTCCTTCAGCACGGCGCGCTTCCGCGCTCCGGCCCTGCGTCAAGACCGCAGCAGCGGCTTGCGCAAGGCCGAGCGCGAGGTCGACCGTCAGGTCGCCGTTGGCCAGCCCACGGACTCCGTCCGTACCAAAGAGGCGAGGCATCCGAGCCTAGGCGCCCACTGCGCTTAGCGCTTCGAGAACTGCGGAGCCTTGCGGGCCTTCTTGAGACCAGCCTTCTTGCGCTCCTTGACTCGGGCGTCGCGGCTCAGGAAGCCGGCCTTCTTGAGAGTGGCACGGTTGTTCTCTTCGTCGATGCCGTTGAGCGCGCGGGAGATGCCGAGGCGCAGCGCACCGGCCTGGCCGGAAGGGCCGCCGCCGGTGATCCTGGCGATGACGTCGTAGCTGCCGATCAGATCGAGCACCTTGAACGGGTCGGTGATGAGCTGCTGGTGGAGCTTGTTCGGGAAGTAGTCAGCGAACTCGCGTCCGTTGACCTTGATGGCGCCGGAGCCTGGCACGAGGCGCACGCGGGCGATGGCCTGCTTGCGACGGCCGACGGCTGCGCCGGGAACGTTGAGGACGGCGCGAGGAGCCTTGGGAGCGGCCTCTGCTGGCGTCTCCGTCGTAAAGCTCTCTGCGGTTTCGGCCTGGGCCGTGTCGGTGGTTTCTTCGATCTTCGCCACGATGGTGTGAATCCTTTGTCTAAGTCTTTAACGCGAGTCTGAGTGTCTGACGCCGGGCGCTTACTGCGCGACCTGGTCGAGGGTGTACGGCTTCGGCTGCTGCGCAGCGTGCGGGTGCTCGCTGCCCGTGTAGACCTTGAGCTTGCGCAGCTGGGCGCGGCCGATCGAGTTCTTCGGCAGCATGCCGCGAATAGCCTTCTCGACGGCGCGGATGGGGTTCTTCTCGAGGAGCTCGGCGTATGTAACGGCCGTCAGACCACCCGGGTAACCCGAGTGGCGGTATGCCTTCTTCTGCTCGGCCTTTGCGCCGGTCAGTGCAACCTTGTCTGCGTTGATGATGATGACGAAGTCGCCCATGTCCATGTGCGGAGCAAAGGTCGCCTTGTGCTTGCCACGCAGAAGCGTGGCGGCGTGGCTGGCCAGGCGGCCGAGAACGACGTCGGTCGCGTCAATGACGACCCAATCGCGCTGGATCTCGTTGGCCTTCGGGGTGTACGTGCGCGTCACAGTATTGACTGCTTTCTATCTCGAACGGAGTTGTTCGTGAATCCCGCTCCATGATCGTTGCCCGGCGAATTCGCGGCAACGGATCCCTCGGAGGGCTCACGTTCGTGTGCCGCACCAAAGGTGCAGACACCAAACGCTAATGCTACGTCACGCGCACCCGACCGTCAAACCGCACTGGGTCCGCCAAACGGCGCGCCGCCCTCGTCAGCATGACGCCCCTCAACCCGCACGTCGCCTATGGAGTGACGCCGACGGGCTCGTCGGAGTCGGCCCGGCGCATCCGGCTTTGTTCTGCCCGCTGATCCGCTCTGCCTTCCACGCCCGTCGAGTCGTGGCTCGACTGCCGTTCCACGATATCGGCCTCGTCCTGGAAAGCCCGCCAGAGGGCGGCCGTCTGCGCTTCGACCGATTCTCGCCGCCGGTCGAGACCGACCCTGCGGTCCTCGAGATCCTCGAGCCTCATGATCCCGTCAGAGCGTTCCTTGGCCTCCTGCGCCTGGCGAGCCGAGCCGGTGAGCACGCCCTGGGGGCCGACGTAGACGTCGGCCAGTTCGATGCCCTGGCTCGTCACGAGGAATTCGCGAATTTGGTTGGAGTGCGCCATTCCGCGGGACTTCAGCACGTACAGGATGCGATTGTGCTCACCGTTCCCTTCCATGCTCATGACCAGGATCGAGGTGTCGACGAGGGAGACGATCTTGTCGTCGGCGTAACCTGGGGCGGCATCGGGATTAAGACTCGTGAACAGCGCGGTGATGCCTCTCGACTTCAGGAAATCGACCTGGCGCGTCAGCATCGCTGACACATCCGCTCCCGTCCCGGTGCCCAGCAGGTCAGACACCGGGTCCTTGACGACCACGGCCGGATCGAACTCGGTCACGAATTTCTGCATGGCGAAGAGGTGCCCCTCGAGACCGAGGAGACTGGGGCGGAAGCAGTGGAATTGCAACAGCGCCTCGTCGACCCAGCGCTGAAGATCGATACCCACGGATGCCATGTTCCGGATGATCTCCGCCTCGGACTCCTCGAACGCGAAATACATCGCCCGCTCGCCGCGACTGCACGTTGCGTCGCAGAACTGCGCCGCAAGCGTCGACTTGCCCGTCCCTGCGGTCCCACTCACGAGCACGGTGCTCCCGCGATAGAAGCCGCCGTTGCCGAGCATGGCGTCGAGCCGCGCCACACCGGTCGACACCCGCTCTGACGAGACGCTGTGCTGGAGTCCGAGCGATGTGATGGGCAGCACGGACACCCCGGACTCGCTGATCAGGAACGGGTACTCGTTGGTCCCGTGCAGCGACCCCCGGTACTTGAGGATGCGGAGCCGCCTGGTCGAGGTTTGCTCCGTCACTCGATGGTCGAGCACAATGACGCAGTCGGAGACATACTCCTCGATGCCGTGACGGGTCAGCGTCCCGTCGCCGCGCTCGCCCGTGATGATGGCGGTAACACCGCGCACCTTGAGCCAGCCGAACAGGCGCCGCAGCTCCGTGCGGAGCACCCCGTCGGTGGCCGCCTCGAACAGGATATCGATGGTGTCGATCACGATGCGCTTGGCACCGACGGCATCGATGGCCTCCGCAATGGCCGCCGCGAGACGGGGCACCAACTGCCGCTCGCCAACGTTGACGTCGACGTGCTCTATGACGAGCTGCCCCTCCGCCTCGAACCGCGCGAGGTCGAACCCCAGCGACGCGACATTGGCGATGAGGTCGTCTGCGGACTCCTCGAACGCCAGGAACACGCCGGGTTCGTTGAACTCGGTGATCCCCCGCACGAGGAACTCCATGGCGAGGAGCGTCTTGCCGCACCCGGC
>JAVECW010000034.1 GCA_030841285.1 Microbacteriaceae bacterium | reverse complement strand
CCGCTTCAGCGAGAAGTGTGTCATTCGGATTGTTCGCGCTGGATCACCCGGGTGACCGCGACTTCAGGCCGCGATAGTGCTCCCGCTGATCCTGGGGAAGCTTCTCGATCGCGTAGCGCAGGGTGGTCGGGGGCATAGTCGCAGGCCTCGATCTCGCCGAGAGGCATCCCGACATGGTGCTTCGCGAGCGCGAACGCCTCCCCCATCCGCACCCCGATGAACACATCGGCTCCGCGCTGCGCGATCGGAAAATAGCGCTCGTACTTCGCGAGCTCGTCGGACGCGGCCAGCTCCTCGAGCCGTTGCAGAATGACTCCGCTCTCGGACCTTTCTGGCATCGCGGGAGAGTCAGCGGTGACCATACGCCACTGTAACCTCTGGCTTACAGACTCGAGCAGGAGGTGGGGCCGATGAGCTCAATCCGCGCATATCGCGCGTCGGATCGTGATCAGGTGTACGACATCTGTATTCGTACGGCCCGGGCGGGCGACGACGCTACCGGTGTCTACTCGCGGGACGATCTGATGCCGGACCTTTACGCCGCCCCCTACTGCGTGCTGGAGCCGGAGCTCGCCTTCGTCCTCGACGATGGCGGAACCGCGGTCGGCTACATCATCGCCACCGCCGATACTCGGAAATTCGTCGAGCGGTGGCGCGACGAATGGCTTCCGGCCTTCGCCGAGAGGCATCCATTGACCTCCGAACTGACCTCTGCAGAGAAGAACCACATCCGGCGCGGGGTCCATCCGGAGCAGATGCTCATCCCCGAAGTCGACGACTATCCTGCGCATCTCCACATCGATCTTCTTCCTCAGGCGCGAGGACGTGGTCACGGTCGCGCGCTGCTCCAGACGCTGAGGTCAGCTCTGGCCGCCAGCGGTGTCCTGGGCCTGCACCTCTCGATGGATCCGGCCAATCGAAGCGCGCGCGCGTTCTACGACCGCCTTGGATTTCACCCTCTGCCGTCCAGTCGCGTGGATGCCCCGGTCCTGGGAATCGCGACATCCGACTGAGCACCCGAAATGCAGCTGCTGAGTGGCGCTCATTTGACCCCCAACTGGGAGTAGCAGGGACAGGTTTCGGTCAGACTCGCCAGCTACCGTCGAAGCGGGGAACCAAACCACTTCTAGGAGAGATTCATGGCATTTATCACGGTCGGTCGGGAGAATTCGACGGACATCGAGCTGTACTACGAAGACCAGGGCTCAGGCCAGCCCGTGGTGCTCATCCACGGCTACCCAATGGACGTCCACTCGTGGGAGCGCCAGACCAAGGTGCTGCTCGCCGCCGGCTACAGGGTCATCGCGTATGACCGACGTGGGTTCGGGCAGTCGAGCAAGGCGACGCTGGGATATGACTACGACACATTCGTGGCCGACCTCGACACGCTGCTCACTGAACTCGACCTCACGGATGTCGTGCTCGCCGGGTTCTCGATGGGTTCGGGTGAAGTCGGCCGTTATGTCGGCAACTACGGCACGGAACGCATCGCGAAACTCGCGTTTCTCGCCGGGCCCCTGCCATTTCTCCTCCACACCGCGGACAACCCGACTGGGCTTCCCCAGTCGGTGTCCGACAGCATCTCCGAGGCGGCCCAGGCGGACCGGTTCGCGTGGTTCCGCAACTTCTACGCGGGGTTCTACAACCTCGATGAGAATCTCGGAACGCGAATCTCTCAAGACGCGGTCGAGGCCAGCATGGCCGTTGCGATCGGGAGCGCTCCCGTCGCCGCATACGCGGTTGTGCCGGCCTGGTTCACCGACTTCCGCGGTGACGTGGCAAAGATCAAGGAATCGGGAGTTCCCATCCTGATCCTGCACGGCACGTCGGACAACACGTTGCCGATTGACGCGACGGCCCGCCCGCTGCGCGCGTTGCTGCCGGATGCTGACTACGTCGAGGTCGAGGGCGCACCCCACGGACTGCTGTGGACGCACGCCGACGAGGTCAACGCAGCGCTGCTGTCGTTCCTCGCCCGGTAGTTCCGAGCGGCGCGAATCGCGTCAAAGTCCCCTTCCGAATGCGTCGGAAGGGGACTTTGTTGTCGTGACTCGACGGATGCTCGAGGCCGCTAGCTTTCCGCGCGTACCGTTGACTTCAGCTTGAGCGCTGCGGCCTGTGGGCCCGAGATCACCGGAAGGCCCAGCGCTTCTTCCAAAGCGATGGCCGCAGGCGCAAGGGAGTACTGAGCGAGCAGCACTGCGTCAACCGAACCGACGAACGGCTTCGCGGCGTCGATCAGAGCTGAGGTCAGCGCGCCGGTGTCGCCTGCTTTCGTGGCGATGAACGCCGCGGGAACCGTCTCACCGACGACTTCTGTCGCGGAGCCTTTCGTCCGGAGGAACTCCGCGAATCGCGCAACAGCGTCGTTGAGTGCCGACTCGAAGGATGCGACAAGGAGGACCTTGCCGTAGTTGCCGGCGAGGGCGGTTTCAAACGCCGCCTCGTCGGGGGCCAGGATCGGCACGTCTGCGGTGGTTGCCTGAGCGACCGAGCCGTACATGGAGCAGGTGAGCAGAACACCGGCCGCGCCATCGGCGAGAGCGAGGTCGATCAGGCGCGTCATCCGTTCGACGAGGTGTGGGGTGAGGCCACCCTGCGCGTCCGCATCGGGCAGGAGCTTATCGTCGAGGATGTTCCACACCTCGGCTCCCGGGAACATGGTGTTCATGCCGTCAACGGCCGGAGCGATCGCCGCAGGCGTGCCGTGGATGAGCGCGATGCGCGGGGTCAACTTTGTGTCTGTCGTGTCTGTCATCGGGCCAACTCCTCAATCCACGTGAGTCCCTCGACGGTGTCGCCGATGGGTTCGTATTCGCAGCCGATCCAGCCGGTGTACCCGGAGGTGCGGATGGTGTCGAAGATCGTGCGGAAGTTGATCTCGCCTGTACCGGGTTCGTGGCGGCTTGGTGGATCAGCGACCTGCACGTGAAAGACGTCCGGCAACATCGTCAGCAGCTTCGGCACGAGGTCGCCCTCATCGATCTGGGCGTGGTAGACGTCGAACATGATGCCGACATTGTCGCGATCCACGGCCTCGGCGACCGCGGCCGCGTGGGACTGGGAGTCGAGAATGAAGCCTGGGGCGTCTCGCTTGTTCTGGGCCTCGAGCACGATCCGGACGTTCGTGTCCTTGGCCTTCTCGGATGCCCAGCCAATGTTGCTCACAAAGCGGGCGAACGCGCGATCGCGGCTGACGCCCTCCTGGCGGATACCGGCCATCACGTGGATGAAGTCGCTCTCCAGCTCAACGGCGTACTCGAGCGCGAGCTCGAAGTCGTCGTGGAACTGCGCGACCTTGTCGGGCATGCAGGCGATGCCCTGGCGCTCGGGAGTACCTGGCTGGCCAGTGGGTGAGTTGATGAGAACCTGCTTGAGGCCCGCATCCGAGAGGCGCTTCTTCAGCTCGGACGCCTTGTACGGGTATGGCGCGGCGTACTCAACCCCAGTGAACCCGGCGGCGGCCGCGGCGTCGAAGCGCTCGAGGAAGTCGAGCTCGGTGAACAGCCACTTGAGGTTGGCGTCAAATTTCAACTCCGCCATCGGTCCTCCTCCGCTCTGAGACCCGTCCTCGAGGTCTTCTAAATAGTATAGCGAGCCCTCTAATTATATAGAGACACCGGTCAGCGTGGCGACCAATGGCCATCGAAACTCGACCGATAGGGTGAATAATATAGTCGAGAGGGGAACATTATGGCGAACCGACGAGAGCCGGGCACAACGTATGCCGACACGGTTTACGACTTGCTCCTGAAGCAGTTCATGGCCGGCGCGCGGGAAGCAAGCCAGGCTCTGAACATCCCGTCCATCGCCCGCGAGTTCGATGTCAGCCAGACGCCGGTAAGGGAAGCCCTCGCGCGCCTGGAACATACCGGCCTGGTGATCCGCGAACCGTTGAAGGGGTACCGGGTCGCGCCATTGTTCAGCGAGCAGGAGCTGGTCAAGCTCATGGAAGCGCGCTTGGTCATCGAACCCGCAGTCACCCTGGAAGCGGCGCGCCGTGTGACGCCGGAGTTCCTTGCGGAACTTCAGTTGACGATCAATGACCTGGCGGCAGCCGCCGAATCCGAATCATTCAGTGAGCACTGGCGCTCGGATGATGCCTTCCATGGGCTGATTTCCCAGCACTCGGCAAACCCATTCCTCGACTCCGCCTATCGGGCGATCGGTGGCCAGGTGCGCAGGTTCCGCCTGCTTGCCAAGGCGAGTTCGAAGACCGCGGCGATCACGGTGATCGAGCACGGGCACATTCTCGAAGCCCTCGAGGCGAGAGACGCGGACAAGGCGGCCGAAGCGATGCGCGCACACATCGAAGGAGCCGCTACCCGCGCCCTCGCCGATCGAAGGTCGATCAGCTCGAAGTAGTCCGAGTCAGACGACCTCGGCGAGAACCATCGGTGCGGATGCGCGTCCGGCGATCTCGCTGATCGTGGTGAACAGCACCTCGGGAATCGGGATGCCGTTCTTGCCACGCTCGGCTCGTGCTTCGCGCTCGGGATCGCCGGGAATCTTGACGCCGTCCTCGCCCTGCTGCATGGCGTTGGCGAGGTGCTCGACGTTTTCTGCCGTCTGCCCGCCGGGGTTCAGTGCTTCCGGATTGATGACCAGGAAGAAGTGACCGATGTTGTCGCGGTCGCCCGCCTGCAGTGGGCCTGCGGCGTTCGACAGGGCGGCACTCAGTACTTGCGACATCAGGCTGAGTCCGAAGCCCTTGTGGCCGCCGGTCTCGGGGGTCGGCCCACCGAGCGGGCTGATGGTGGCGCCAAGCTTCGTCAGCAGCGAATATGCGAGCGTGGCGTCGGTGACGGCCTCGCCATCCCGATCGAAGACCCAGCCCTCTGGCAGCGTCTTGCCCTTGTTCGCATAGGCCTTCACCTTGTTGAGGGCGACGACGCTGGTCGACATGTCGACGAGCAGTGGCTCACCGTTCACGCGCGGTGCGGAGAAAGCGATCGGATTGGTTCCCAGGATCGGGGTGGTCCCGCCGGTCGCCGAGGTCACGGGCGTGCGCGTCGTCGTCGTGACCATCGAGAGGAGACCATGCTCCGAGGCCATGCGGGCGTAGAACCCCAGCGCGCCGAAGTGGAGCGAATTGCGCACGACAACCATGCCAATGCCGCTCTCCCGTGCCTTCTGAATGGCGAGTTCCATCGAGCGGATACCCGTCGGATGTCCGAGCCCATGGTGTCCGTCGACGACCGCGAACGAGGGGCCATCGATGACGACCTCGGGCTCCGCGTTCAGATCGAGGCGGCCCTCCACCAGGAACTTTTCGTACATCGACAGCATCGAGACACCGTGGGAGTCGATCGCGGAGAGATCGGTGTCGACCATGACATCCGCCGTGGTCGCCGCGGAATCGCTCCGCATGCCCCAGGCATCGAGGATCGCGCGGATTTGCGCGCGCAGCGACTCCGAAGTGAAGCGTCGCACGTCGGTCTCGGCGGGCACCTCGGTCTCGGTGGTCATTTGGGTCTCGGTGGTCATGCGGATACTCCTACTTCGTCGGCAATGCGCTTGCCGATCTCCAGGGCCGCGGTTGCGGCCGGTGACGGGGCATTGAGAACGTGGATCTGCCGAGGAGCGCGCTCGAAGTAGAAGTCGTCGACGAGGCTGCCGTCGCGCTTCATGGCCTGGGCGCGAACACCGGCGTGGGTGGGGACAAGGCTGTCGTCCGAGAGGTCAGGGATGAGCTCGCGGAGGCTGCCAAGGAACCTCTTCTGCGAGAAGGAGCGCAGGGTCTCGTCGATCCCGGTGCGCCAGAACTTCTTGCCGAGAATCCACAGGCCCGGCCACACGGCGCTGTCGAGCACGTCGCGCGGGTTGATCTGCAGCCAGCTGTAGCCCTCGCGGGCCAGGGCAAAGACAGCGTTGGGGCCGGCATGGACGGAACCGTTGAACATCCGAGTGAAGTGGACACCGAGGAAGGGGAACTCCGGGTCCGGCACCGGGTAGATCAGGCCCTTGACCTTGTGCGACTCCTGCGGCGTGAGCTCGAAGTACTCGCCACGGAACGGAATGATGCGTACCTGCGGGGTGAGGCCGGCAAGCCTCGCGACGCGGTCACTGTGCAGGCCGGCGCAGTTGACGAAGTCGTCGCCGCGGAACTCGCCGAGTTTGGTCGTGACGGTGATTCCGTCGTTCTTCGAGGCGACTCCGACGATCTTCTGGCCGAAGAGAACCTGACCGCCGTTCTCCTCGATCAAGCGGCGCAGCGTGTCGCAGACGCCGCGATAGTCGACAATTCCGGTCGACTCCACCCGGAGCGCGGAGACGGTGCGAACATGCGGCTCGTACTCACGGGCCTCCTCGGGGGTGATGACCCGGCATGGCACGCCGTTCGCCTGACCACGACGGTACAGCTCTTCGAGAGCGGGGATCTGCTTGGTATCGGTCGCGACGACGAGCTTGCCGGTGATCTTCACCGTGATTCCGTGCTCTTCGGCAAACGCCTTCATGGAAAGCGACCCGGCCTGACCCATGGTCGCCTTCAGGCTGCCCGGCTTATAGTAAAGGCCGGAGTGGATCACGCCGGAGTTGTTTCCGGTCTGGTGCTCGGCGACCGCGTCCTCCTTCTCGAGGACGGTCACGCGGTGGCCGCGGAGTGCGAGCTCGTATGCGGTGGAGAGGCCGACGATTCCTGCGCCGGCCACAATGACGTGGCTCTTCATGGATGACTTCCTTGTTCGTGGCTGTCGGCAAAGCTGTGCGGAGGAGCACGCACGAATACTATAGCGTTGCCCCTATTTCGATACTATAGTAAATCGAGTACGCGGCAACCAGCTCTCGAGATTGTTAGGACAAATCATGCCCGCTTCTTCCGACCCCACCGCCGTCTCCCTCTGGGCAGCTCTTGTCGTTGCCGGAGCGTTCGATGCCACTGTGATCCCGGCCTTCACCGCCGAGACGGAGTGGACCGTGGATGCCGCATTCGATCCGACGACTGTGCTCATGAAGCGCATCGCCGACGGCGAGCTGCCGGAGGTCATTATCTCCACTACCGGTTCCCTCGAGAGCTTGCCAGCAGGCACCCTCGTCGAGGGGTCGATCGCTCCCCTCGTCCGAACGGGCATCGGCGTGGGTGCCGCCGAAGGATTCGCGGTAGGTCAGATCGACACTGTTGAGGATCTCACCGCGGTTCTTCTCGCTGCCCGTTCCGTCGCGTATTCGCGCACTGGGCAGAGCGGGATCTACTTCGCCTCCATGATCGAGAAGCTCGGAATTGCCGACGAGGTCAACGCGAAGGCGACCATCGTGGAGAAGGGCTTCACCGGGGAAGCGGTCATCGACGGCCGTGCCGATCTTGCCATCCAGCAGGTGAGCGAGCTCCGCTATGTTCCGGGCATTGCCGTCGTCGGTCCGCTGCCGGAGCCTGTTCAGTGGTACACCGACTTCTCCATCGCCGTCACCTCTGCAGGCGCTGATTCGGCCGGGGCTCAGGCCCTCCACGCGTTCCTTCTCGGGGAGCTGGCGCGAAACGCCTATGTGGCGGAAGGCCTGCAGCTGCCCACCGTGAAATAAAGGACTGAGCCGTTGCTCCTCGCCGCAGCGCGCTTCTTGATTGAGGCGAGGGATCACCACCATTCGGAGAGAACTCATGACAGCCATTCCCGTCGTACCTGCGCATCCCGGACTCGCGATCGCCGGATCAGATGAACGCTTTCCCATTCGGCGCGCATACTGCGTCGGTCGAAACTACGGCGATCACGCCCGCGAGATGGGCGCAGACCCCGATCGCGAGCCACCGTTCTTCTTCTCGAAGCCGACCGATGCCGTGTATGCCATCGACGAGGGGCTGCCGCTCGACAATGTCACACCCGGGCACGTGCCGTATCCGCCACTGACGTCTGAGCTGCACCACGAGGTCGAGCTCATCGTGGCCATCGGTGAAGGCGGGACGGACATCTCCCCCGACACCGCGCTCGAGCACGTCTGGGGCTATGCGGTTGGGTTCGATCTGACCCGACGCGACATCCAGGATGTGGCGAAGCAGATGCGCCGGCCGTGGGATATGGCAAAGGGCTTCGACGCCTCAGGTCCGAGCTCCTCAATCGTGCCCGCATTGCAGATCGGCCACCCGGAAACAGGACGGATCTACCTCGAGGTCAACGGCGAGCTGCGCCAACAGGGCGATCTTGCCGACCAGATCTGGAGCGTTCCCGAGATCATTGCGGCTCTCTCCCGCACCGTCACGCTCAAGGCCGGCGACCTCATCTTCACCGGCACGCCGGCGGGCATCGCTGCGCTCGCGCACGGAGACGTCGTGACGGCAGGGATCGACGGGGTTGGCACCGTCTCGTTTATCGTCGACTAACTTCGCGACACCAAAAAAGCGTCCGCGCCCAGAAATGGGCACGGACGCTTTTTATCGTTGTGCTAGGCGATTGGCGTGAGTGTGCCGTTCGCGGACAGCTCGACCTCGACGGGTCCCGCCTTGCCGTCGAAGTTCACCGTGAAGATCTCACGCAGCGTCGGGCCCTCGTCAAGGACCTCGCCGTCGACCATCCGGAGCCGATTGTCGTGTCCGGGAAGCAGGCTGATCGAACTGTCGTCGATCAGGATGCCGCGGATCGTGTCGATGCTGCGCTGGCTCGCTTCGAGATCCATCGACAGGTCGGGAACACCGGTGTACAACTCGACACGGTTCTTTACCGCGTCGCCGGAGAGGACGACGCCACCCTCGGTTGTGGCGACGCGGAACGCGATGTGCCCGGGCGTGTGCCCTGGCGTCGGGAACCAGGAGATGCCAGGGAAGAGCTCTCCACCCTGCTCCATGCCCGTGAGGAACTTCTTGGGCTGCTCCGTCGCGACCACATAGTCGAGGTATGGCTTCGAAAGGAAGACCGCATCCGGTTCTGGATGGTTTGTCGCCCAGTCGTACTCCACCTGGTGCACGGTGATCGTCGCCTCGGGGAACATTCCGATGTTGCCGACGTGGTCCCAGTGCAGGTGGGTCAGGAGAACGTCCGTCACGTCGGCCGTGATGAGGCCGAGCTCTGCGAGGTTTGCACGCACCATTCCACCGTGCGTGGGTGAGCCCGTGTCGACGATGACGACACGGTCCTCCGTGCGGAACAGGTTGACGCTGCTCCAGCCGAAGCCGCCGTGGAAGGCGCTCTTGATCGGGAATCCGTGGGCGAGGGGGTGGGCTTCATACATGGTGATACTCCTTGAGGTTCCAGGTTGTTCGTCGAGGGTCAAGGCCTACCAGAGGCCTCCGGTGTAATCGGGATCGACGTACCCGCCACCCTGGTACGGCGGGGTCTGTCCCTCGAACTGATCGGCCCACGACTCGGCATTGTCGAGTGGCTGCCAGTCCAAAGCCTTCATCCCCGCTTCGTTCTCCCAGTAACTACGGGTGTTGGCGGAAACGCCATAGACGATTTGGTACCCGATCTCGGGCGCATCGATCGATCGCTGCATCAGCGAGGTCATGTCACGGTGGCTGATCCAGGTGCTCAGTTGCCGCACGTCCCCGG